>CAZLKS010000022.1:0-3741 GCA_964560145.1 uncultured Candidatus Saccharibacteria bacterium
GGGTGGCGAAATGGCAGACGCAACAGCCTTAGGAGCTGTCGCCCGCAAGGGCATGTGGGTTCAAGTCCCTCCCCCAGCACCATTAACTTTTCTTTTTGAGCGATTGCTTCGTTGCTTCGCTGCGTTTTGTCGCACGCAGTAGCATCATAACTACAGCATGCGCCACCACTCGCTCGCGCCTCGCACTAGCTCAAAAATAATGCGTTACTGGTTACACCTCCGATAATTTATCGGCCTTAATGAACTATTTCTTTTCGTTATGCACCTAGGAGGGACTTGAATCGTCGGACCCAGAATATTCAGCAGAAAATTCTGGGGAGAGGGTGCCCAGACCTTTGCCCGCCATAGCTTTAGCGGCGGCGGCCGTGGAAGCTCTTATGGATTTCTTTGAGTTCTTTGTTGGTCAGGTGAGTATAAATCTGCGTGGTTGAGATATTACTGTGACCGAGCATCTCTTGCACCGAACGCAGGTCAGCTCCGTTTATCAATAAATCAGTGGCAAATAAATGACGAAGCTTATGTGGCGTAACGTGTTCAGCGATGCCGGCTTTGCGCGTATAAAAGTTAACGAGCCGCTGAATAGAGCGCGAGTCGATTTGACCGAGCACCTTGGGCGGCTTTTTTGATTCCTTCGCAACTTTGCTCAGGCTCACAAATAGCCACTCCTCCGCATCACCTCGCTTATCTAAATATCGTTTTAGTGCATCACGACATCCCTCCGACAAAAACACAACGCGAAGTTTTTCACCTTTCCCGCGAACAGTGAGCTCACCTCGGCTAAAATCAATATACCGCTTCAAGCTACAAAGCTCAGAAACACGCAGCCCCGTAGAAAACAGCATCTCCAGAATCGCCCGGTCACGAAGAGCCCGCAACCCGTCACCCTCAGGTGCCGCCAGTAGTCGCTCGAAATCGCGATACTCGGGGATTTGAATCTGCCGCGTTGGTATTTTAGGCAGCTCAATCTTGTCCGGTGAAAGCACCTTGTGGTCACGCTTTATCAAAAACTTTAAAAAGTTACGGATAGCAATTACGTAATAATTCTGAGTAATCTTTTTAAGCTCGGCACCTCTACCACTCTCCGTGCGGGCAAGCGTCTTACGAAAATCATTAACTGAACGCTCCGTAATATCAGCAACATTTTTGATTCCCGCTGTCGTAAAGAAGACCTTCAAATAATGGTCGTAATTACGTTGCGTTTTGAGCGAACGATTCTTTGTCAGCTCAAGATAATCCAAATAGTCTTTGAGCAAGTCATCAATCTGCGACATACCCTAAGTATACCCCACTACTACTTACTAAGCTCAATCACCGCAGGGTCCGGGTGGAACTCCAGCTCCTCGTCCGAATACACAATCAGTGGCTCAAGCTCAACTCGTGCCTCCTCACCCGTACCAGTAATACTCATCCGATGAATCTCGCCTTTCTTTTCAACACGCAAGCCCGCCTCGATTCGCTTAATTTGATATTTCTTGAGCCGCTCTTCAACCCAATCACCAACCCAACCACGAAGCAGAATCTCAAAGACACTTTTTATGTTGAATTCACCGCGATGCTTATAGCGACCATCCTCCTCAACCTTGCGGTCACCGATAAGTGCGGCATTGGCATCATAGAACTGCTGGATGCGACGTGGCGTCCCATATATCGGAACGATTGACTGATAGAGCAAACGCCAGTATCCGTTCGGCTTGAGCCGGAGCGTGTATGATTCGGGGGTTACAAAATGATTTAAGCAAATCTTATCGGCTGCCTCTGTGTTGCCATGTGCTTTTGACCGTCGCCAACCAAGCAGCCCAAAAGTAACGACTGAAAAGAATCGAGCGGTGAAAATGCGCCCTGACCGAACGCCAACAAGCATATCGAAATCTGACTCGGCATCCACGTTGCCTATCGCCAGCGACCCACTGCCAAAAACAAACTCAACAAAAGGAATCCACCGAAAAAGCCACGTCCGGCGATTGAGCTTGTGCCACTTTTTATCACACAAAACTTGCTGCTGTCGCTGTTGGATAGAATCCATACGGTAAGTTTATAGGTTATCGGTGATAGTGGATAGTGATTGAAGTTCGCCCTAGGCGAACCACCTACACTATAACCCATCCCCTATAACCTCAATCCTCTTTGTCTATTACCGGTTTCTCGAGCACCTTCACCTCAAATCCGACGCTCTCACCCGTGATTCGCATGACGTCCTTATCAACCTTGCCAAGCTCTTTATATGCCGCATTGTAGTGATTGACCGTCGTATTCATAGCATTGCCGAGCTTCACCATATACTCCTCATGTGCCTTCCAATGCTTTTGTAGCTCATTGATACGCTTCACGATATCCTGTGCCGCCTGCTCAACTTTGAAAGCCTTAAAACCATACAGCACCGATTGTAGATATGCAGCAAAGGTTGTCGGCGAGACGATAATAACTTTCTTGTCGTTGTAAGCGTAGTCGATTAAATTGCGCGTGTTCACCTTGACCACACCCACCTCATTAATGAGCAAATCGTAATAGATTCCTTCGGCTGGGATGAACATGAAAGCGAAGGGCAGCGTCCCCTCATCTGGGCGGACATACTTAGAAGTCTCATCAATGCGCCGCTTCAAGTCGGCCGTGAAATCCTTTTGCAACTCCTCACGCTGCTTATCATCAATGGCCTGTGTTACACGATTGTAGTTATCCAGCGAAAACTTCGCGTCCACAGGAATCATTCCCTCTTTAGTGACAATGACCGCGTCTACCGTCTCACCATTTTTGAACGAGTGCTGCATCTTATAGCTTCCAGGCGGCAAAATATTGCTCAGAATTAATTCAAGCGATGCCTCCCCCAAATTTCCACGCTGCTTCTGATGTTTCAAAACTTTTTCCAAATTCGCCAGCTGCTCAGCAATAGTCATGAACTGCTTAGTCTGTTCGTTCGTTTTTGTCTGTTCACGCGTGACGTCAATCAGCGACTTGTTCATCTGTTCGCTAATCTCCTTTAACAGCTGCTGTGACTGACTAAACTGGTGCCGCACACTCTCAGTCATCTCCTTGCGCGACTCACCCAGCTTTAAATCCACTGACTGCGTCAGCTGCTGAAGCTGTTGCTGAAGCAAGACCATACCCTGCCCCTCCTCCGGCTTCGCACCCTGCCCCTTTTTGATAAACCAAAAAAGCAGCGCAAATCCGCCCAGCAAAACAAGTAATAGAATCGTAAATTGCCCCGTAGTCATGTACTTAGTATAACAGAACGCCCTAGAAACTGACTGCCGCGCCCTCGGGAATCCCGAAGGCGCGGCATGGGGGCGGCCCTACTCGACGCGCTTCTTGAACATGTGATTCTTGCGAGCCTGGTGAGTCCTGACGAGCTCTAGGTAGCTGGCATCCGCAGCCATCAACCTGAGAGCCTTCTCGACGAGGCAGTCGGGCAGCATGCCCGACTCCTCGCTCATCTTGCCAGCGAGTTCGAAGACATTGTGATCGCACTTGTCCGGTTCGCCCATGAGCACCTCCTGGTTAGGGTATGTCCACCATACCAAATCAACCAAAAAATTGCCACCTTAACAAAAAATCTCGGGACTTACGATGCCCCAAGATTCCGAATGATTATTTCCGCAATTCTCCTTTTGATTATAGACGACGCTCGTATCACTCCTGCGTCGATTTTAATCGAAAGAAGAATTGCGAATATCTCCCCCTATAAAAAAGCGGTTTACCGCCCCAACCCGCACTGCGTCATAGAAGAGCCGACATATTGTTCGCGGC
>CAZLKS010000022.1:3841-9522 GCA_964560145.1 uncultured Candidatus Saccharibacteria bacterium
CCGCGAATCCACAAATAAAAAAGGCTCGCCCCTCACAGGCTCGCCTCTTTATAGAAACCAGTATACCACATTCCACCCACCCCTGTGAATAACCTAGCCGGCAATTGTCGCGATGGCGAGAATACCGAGCGTATTAAAGACGAAACTAATCACCGCCACAAATTTCAGCTTACTATCCCCAATTCCCATAAGCGCCAAACCGATTTCATCGGGTATTGGTGTAGCAATGATGATTGCCCCAAGAACAATGAATAAGAATCGAAAAAACGGGCTCGCAAAGAGCTCTCGATAAGTACTCTCGTGCCGCCGCTTCAACCACCCAACAATGCGGTCAATGAAATCGATTTTAATAATTTTAAAAAGGGTCAAGTCGCCCAGCATCGCCCCAGCTCCGCCAACCACAGCAATAAGGAGCAAAGGCGTGCCGCCCTCAGCTAATCGCACGAGCCCGATCGTTGCTGGTGCGACAGTAAAAACCGACGAATACATTACACCGATTGCAAAAACAAGAAGCAGCTCGCGAAAAACACCCATGTTTTGAATCTCAAAAACAAATGGAACACGCATCAAAACAATCGCCGAAACAACGCTCCCCACCAGAAGCAACAATTGAAACCATCCCCGCTGCATAAGACTTACTTTTAACTCAACGAGGTTCATCGCAGTAATGGAAGCAAGGATTGACCGGTCATCTCGACTGGCTTCGGAATCTTCAAAATATCTAAAATCGTTGGTGCTACATCCGAAAGAATCCCAATAGCGCCAGATTCTGTCTGCTCCGCTTCCTGTGGACTCTTTGACTGCTTAAACTCCGGTCCGAGAATATATACTGGCACCGGGCTCGGATCATGGCTCGTTTCAGGGCTACCCGTCATCGCGTCCACCATCACCTCGGCATTACCATGGTCAGAAGTCACGACTAAATACGCACCTGTTTCTTCGCACGCCTTCACTACTCGCCCAAGTTGCTCATCCACCGTTTGAATCGCCACCAAACCGGCAGCAAAATTGCCGGTATGTGCCACCATGTCAGCGTTTGCAAAGTTCACAATGACCACATCAAAAAGCTCTCCGCGTATCACCTCAACAACCTTATCAGCGATTTCTGCGGCCCGCATCTGCGGTTCCATATCGTGATGCTCAACGTTGCGTGATGGCACCAAAAACTTTGTCTGACCATTAAATGGCTCATCGCGATATCCGTTGAAGAAATAGGTTACGTGAGCATATTTTTCGGTCTCGGCAATTAAAAGCTGAGTTTTGCCGGCATCAGCCAATACGCGACCGAGCGGATGCGTTATTTCTTCGCTCGGAAAAGCCACTGGCACATTGAAGTTCTTTGCATATTCAGTCATTGTTGCTACAAACAAGTTTTGAAACTTCTTCACTGGGAACTTATCAAAATCCGGCAAGACAAAGGTCTCAACAATCTGCCGAATACTGTCTTCGCGGAAGTCAGTGAAAATAATTGCATCGCCATCAGCAACAGGATGCGCTTCGGGACCAAGTAATGTTGCAGGAAGATACTCATCGCTCTCGCCTTTCTCATATGCCGCATCAATAACCTGCTGCACCGTAATAGCACTTGGTGGTATGTTGCCAACCATCACATCGTAAGCCGCCTTTGTTCTATCCCAGTGACTATCGCGGTCGAGTGCGAGGTGTCTTCCTGTTAAACTCGCCAAAACACCTACTCCCGCCGCCTCCGTCACCCTTCGCAGCCGTTCAATCAGCGAAACGACCGAACGTGGCCGACTGTCCTTGCCGTCCGCAAATAGATGAAGATTGACTTTTGCAACACCCTCACGAGCAGCAAACTCAATCAATGCCTGTAAATGCTCAAAAGCCGAATGAACGTTACCTTCGGTGAGCAATCCGGCGATATTCAAAGCAGATCCATTTTTCTTGACATGTGCGAAAGCCTGCAAGAAAACTGGATTCTTGAAAAAGTCACCTCGTTCAACCGCAAGCGTAATTCGCGGGTAATGCTGATAGATAACCTTACCCGACCCGATTGTTAAGTGCCCAACCTCACTATTACCAACGTCATTCCATGGCAAACCAACGGCGATGCCAGAAGACTGCAAAGCACCAGCTAAATAATTCTGTTTGAGGTAAGCAATTGTCTTAGGATTAACCTGAAAAATCGGATTAGTAGAATCGTGACGACCAATCCCCCAGCCATCCAAAATCGCCAGTACTAAGGTCTTTTTTGTGCTCATATGAAAAGTGTACCATACCAAGGTTTTACCCTGTACAAGAAGCGGAGAATTCTATATTATAGAAGCATCGCATTAATTATACGTAATTCTATCATTTCGCTAAAAAATTCATGCCCCAGTTCATCCTAGTGAAGAATTTAGCGGACTTATATCATGGAAGCACTTTCGAGCCCAATAACCTGGGTTCTCTTGATCGTTGGTATAGCAGCCGGCTATCTTGTCCGCCAGCAGCTCGCATCTAAAAACAACTTAACTGTCGAAGCTGATGTTAAGGCCAAGCTTGAAGCCGCTCAAAAAGAAGCGGATAAGTTGATTGCCGAGGCAAAGCTCAAATCAGTTTCAATCGTTGAGGAAAGTCAGAAAATCGAACGTGAACACAAGCAAAAAATCGACCAAATCGAAGAGCGTCTTTTGCGTCGCGAAGAAACCGTTTCCGCTCAAATGACCAATTTGAGTACCCGCGAAGCGAAGCTCAATGACGACTTCAAGAAAATCGAGGAGGTGAAATCAGCAACCAACGCCGCGCTAGCCAAGGCGTCTGAACACCTCGAAAAGATAACCGGCATCAAACCAGAAGAAGCGAAGTCGATGATTATCAAGGAAATAACCGACAAATATCGAGGTGATATCATCTCGTCTGTTCAAAAAGTCGAACGTGAACGCCGCGACGAAGTTGAAAAGAAAGCGTCGGAGATTATCACCACCGCCCTTATGCGATACGCCCGTGGGCACGTCGCCGACGTCACCACTTCGGTCTTCCACCTACCAAGCGAAGATATCAAAGGAAAAATCATCGGACGTGAAGGCCGCAACATCAAAGCACTTGAACGTGCTACCGGCGTAGAAATCGTAGTAGACGAAACGCCAGAGAGCATCATCCTCTCTTCCTACGACCCACTTCGACGTGAAATCGCTCGCATGACGCTCGAGAAGATGATTAAAGATGGTCGCATTCAGCCAGCTCGCATCGAAGAAACCGTTGAGGGCTGCAAGCAGGAGCTCATCAAGCGCATGCAGGATATCGGTGAACAGGCTACGCTGGACATCGGCATCACCGGCTTTCCAAAAGAAATTCTTCAACTTCTTGGCCGCCTACACTTCCGTACTAGCTATGGCCAGAACGTTTTAGTCCACTCAGTCGAAATGGCACACATTGCTGGTATGATTGCCCGCGAACTTGGCTGCAACGTTGATATCGCCAAGAAAGGCGCTCTCGTACACGATATCGGTAAGGCCATCAGCCATGAAGTAGAGGGAACACACGTCGAGCTTGGCCGTAAGATTCTCGCCAAATACGGCGTTGAACAAGCCGTTATCACCGCTATGGAAAGCCATCACGAAGACTACCCATTCAGCTCCCCTGAGGCGTATATCGTCACCTGCGCCGACATTCTTTCTGCCGGTCGCCCTGGTGCACGCCGCGATACCGTCGAGCAGTACATCAAGCGACTCAAGGACCTTGAAGAAATCACCAGCAAATTCGACGGCGTCAAACAAGCCTATGCACTCTCTGCCGGTCGCGAAATCCGCGTCTTCGTCATACCAGAAAAGATTGATGACTTTGCCGCTCTCGATATGGCTCGTGCAATTGCCAACAAGATTCAAACTGAAATGAAGTACCCGGGCGAAATCAAAGTCAACGTCATCCGTGAGACCCGTGCGGTTGAATACGCGAGATAGATTGTCTCTACGAAATACGAAAAAGTCGTACACTTTTGTACTTCGTAGCAAATATCTTATCCACAGCCCAGAAATGCCGTCATTGCTAGGCTTCTAGGGCTAGTGTATAATTCGGAACATTAACAACATTAATAAATACAAACTCGTATGAAGAAAGACGACTTGGTTGCAGCACTCCAGGCGGATGCCAACCTCCCAACGAAGAAGCAGGCTCAGGAAATTGTAGAATGGTTCTTCGACACCATTACCAAGACCCTCAAGAAGGGTGATGAAGTTGGTATCACCGGCTTCGGCACCTTTAAAGTAGTGAAGCGCGCCGCTCGCATGGGTGTTAACCCTAAGACTGGCGAGAAGATTCAGATCAAGGCTGCCAACAAGCCAAAGTTCTCGGCTGGTAAGCTCTTGAAGGACGCTGTTAAGTAGTCGTTCACGATATCGCCTTTGCACCCCGCCGACCACACTGGACTCACAGCGGTCGTCAGAGTGCAAAGGCGATATCACTCATTCCACGTTAATAAAAATGCCCTGCTGCGGTCGCCTTCTGTGAGGGAAGGCGTCTAAGCGGGCATTTTTTATTACCGTTGCCAGAAAAGAACGACCCCCTGAATGGTCGTCCATCAGAGGGTCAGCGAATCGTGGGCGTCAGGGTTCGCCCAGTTGTTGTCAGTCGACCTCGAAGGTCACTTCGCCTCGACGGACCTTGAGGCCGTCGGCAGCGAGCTTCTCATCCAGCCACGACCCAAGCAGCTCGCGGAACTTCGCGACTTGGTTATCGTCGAGCGGGTTGTAGAAGGCGGCGAGCTCCTTCGAGTGCTCGTTGTTGAAGACGTAGAGCCAGTACTCCGTCGCCTTCTGGACTTCCGTGCGGACGCCCTTTATGCTCCTAACCCCCCACCGTTCAGGCTTGGCGAGGAAGAAGACGCCTGGCTCCGTGATGTCCACGGGAATGGTGTACGAGATGCGACGCGCCTTCGGGTTGTCGGTAATAGGCGTCACACTTCTGGTGACGAAGTATCTCTCGAGGACGTTGAACGTCTGCTTGTCCCTGCTCTCGAACGCACCCCAGGGGCATTCGCGATACTCGCCGTTCTTGGCGACCTCGACAACAAGAGCCTCCCCACTACCATTCATTACGCTCGGGAACTCATAGACCAGCGGCGCGAACGCCATCGCCGTTCCCGCAAGAAGAAGGGTCGCCGTAAGCCACCGAGAATACAACTGTCCCTGGTCCGCTCTGTAGGCACCCGCCCACAGCAGAAGAGCCGTAGCAATACACCACACGTCTCCGAACCACCACATAACCCCTCCTCTCGAGGGTTGCCTCAAAGCTTCTGGCCTGAGGTCTTACCGAAATATAGAAACACAATTTTAAAAAAGTCGCAAGACCATCTTTCGCCGTATACTCCCCATTTGCTATGAGCCATAAGCTATAAGCTATTTGCAATTTGCCCCCGTCCCCGCCCCATCCGCCATCCGCCATTTGCCATAAGCTATAAGCTATAAGCTATTTGCCACACTACCCCCAAAAGACATATACTATTCTCTATGAAAACAAAGAAGGTCGTTACCAATATCATCGTTACAATCGTCGCCCTTGGCATGGTCGCAAGCTACGTATTCAGCGGCTTCGCTCCTCGTCAAACTGTTTCGCCCGCAGATTCGGTAGTAGACGCTGGCTTCCAGGGTCCGACCGGCGAACCCTTCGTGAACGGCCCTACGGCTCCCCCAGCACTCAGGTAGCTTGCAAGCTCCTGTCTTTCTGGTAGAATGTTTCCATCG
>CAZLKS010000022.1:9622-12186 GCA_964560145.1 uncultured Candidatus Saccharibacteria bacterium
CCCAGCACTCAGGTAGCTTGCAAGCTCCTGTCTTTCTGGTAGAATGTTTCCATCGATCAATTGCAATTCAGTTAGCGATTAACCGCTCAACTGACCAGCCAATCAACCGATTGCGGGTATCATATAACGGTATTATGTGACCTTGCCAAGGTCAAAACACGGGTTCGACTCCCGTTACCCGCTCACTTCTTCGCTCCTTGTGGAGCTACGAAGTGCAAGCACGTCAAAAAAACGGTGTTTGCACTTAAAATAATATTATATGATGGCGAAGAAGTGCCCTGCGTAGCTTTAGCGAAGCACGGGCAATCGCCCCAGTGAAGAATGGCCCTGCGTAGCTCGAAGAGCGAAGCACGGGCTGTTCAATAATTGCGATGGTTCAACGTAAGCTTCGAATGGCAAGCCACTTCTTCGATCCTTGTGGAGCTACGAAGTGCAAGCACGTCAAAAAAACGGTGTTTGCACTTAAAATAATATTATATGATGGCGAAGAAGTGCCCTGCGTAGCTTTAGCGAAGCACGGGCAATCGCCCCAGTGAAGAATGGCCCTGCGTAGCTTCAGCGAAGCATGGGCTATCAAAGTTTTCTGCTAGAATTACGCTAGGCTTCAAATGGCAAGCACGGGCCTATTCAATTTTTATGTACTACGTATATATTCTGCGAAGTATAAACTCCCCGGACCAGACATATATCGGCTCCACCCCAGACATTAAAACCAGACTCGCATCCCACAACTCCGGCGCCAACAAACACACAAGCAAATTCAAGCCATGGAAAATTGTCTGGATATGTAGTTTTTTATACAAAGAAAAGGCTGTCGCATTTGAAATGTATCTGAAAACAAGTTCAGGAATCGCATTTAGAAAAAAGAGGTTGATATAAAATGAACGCGGGCCGGAGGGAATTCCCTCCGGCCCGGTTGTGCGGTTGTTTTGTCGGTTTGCTAGGCCGACGAAGTCTGCCTACCTCCGGCGTCCAGCGGTGGCACCACGAACTCGTCCACGACCGACTTCAGGAACCAGACCTTCTCGCCCTCCCGAAGAGCGGACAGCTCGCCTTCGCTGACGAGTTGCATCAAGCGCGTCGACGTGATGCGCAGCTTCGCCGTCGCTTCGCTCAACGAGTAGTATCTCTCGCCCATCCGACCGATGATGAGCGGCTGCGTGTTGTCCTGCCTGAAGCGCTCTGCAGCCTCCGCAAAATGAGGCTTGTAGTCCGCACCAGGGTCGACGAGACCCCGCTCCTTAAACAAGTCGAAGAACTCGTCCATGGTCACGTGGGCGTTTGTGGCCTCCGCGCTCCCCTTGCCGTACCCCTTCTCCGCCCAAAGGATGTACTGGGCGTAGTGGTGAGAGATGATGTTGTAGGCGTGCTCTCGCACCTCCGCGAGCGTCATCAGATGAAGCGGTCGCGGCGGGAAAAACGCCGAGTGTTCGAGAATCTCGATCGTTCTCTCGAGCTTCATCTCGAAGTCCTTGAGGGGCGAGCCCACCGAGGCACACCAGAACCAGATGAACGACACGACGGGATAGAACAGGGAAATTGCGGCTCCGACTGCCATCGCCGTCTCACTGGGGAAGATGACGTATGCCAGCGTGAACAACAGGGAGACGACAAGCGACCAGGCCGTCAGCAGGCGACAAAGCTCCAGATCCCGGAACTGGGCATACGGCCCCTCGCTCACGTACGGGGTCGTGCAATACGCCCCTTCCAAACACCAGGGGTACTTCCCCTTTCGAATCAGCTTCCTCGTCAGGTTTCCCATCATGGGATAACCTCCTCATGTTGCTGCGTCTGAGGTATTCAACGGGCTTCCGGCCACACCGCACAACAGACTTCCGGTCTGAAGTGCAGACGTTGCTATACTCCAACCCTGCAGCAGAGATTGGTATGAATATTTATGCATAAATATAGCCATTCTGTCAATCAAACAGCACCTCCTAACCTAGTGAGAATGCCCCACGCTAGAATATCTTTGATATACTTATCGTATGCAAACAAATCGCAGTACAGCTGGCTTCACGCTCATCGAAGTTCTAGTTACCGTTGGCGTCATGGCACTCCTTGCTTCTGTTGTTATCGTCGGTGTTAATCCAGCACGACAAATAAGCAACACCCGCAATGCGCAACGCACCGGCAACATCGCCAATATTCAGGGCGCTATCAACCACTACGCGATTGAAACATTTACTGGTTATCCCACCGGCATCGACAGCACCTTCCGCATGATTGGTACCGCGGCAAGCGGCTGCGCAGTCAGCTGTGGTCCGGATACTCTCCCGCCTCCCCCTCCAGCTGGAATCACCTCTTTCGCGGATGACTCTCAATCAGAATTTGATGCAGGTGCTCACACTAATACGCAGTGGAGCACTGGTAATAGTAGCGTGCAGCTTTCGGGAAGTGGACTCGCCGCTCGCACAGGAACATTTGTTTCAAAAATATTTGATGCAGGTTCATCAGCAAATTGGAACGCCTTTTCATATATGCCACGCGCTCCGTATGGCAAAGAACTCTTGAATTCGGCAGTAAGTGAATCAAACTATCCGACAAATAATATGTCGATGGCT
>CAZLKS010000023.1:0-1229 GCA_964560145.1 uncultured Candidatus Saccharibacteria bacterium
AGTGGTTCTTCCTTAGTTTCTCGGGTTTGCTGATTGCTGCCAGTATCTACGGTATGATTGCCTTCGGTTTGCAAAAAGGAATTGATTTCACCGGTGGTACACTTTGGCAGATTGAATTTACTGCTCATGACAAGGGCGTGGTGACTGCGCCGGCGCGTGCCGATTTGCTTGCATTCGTGCAAACAGATCTTGGCGAGAAAGATGCCATTGTTACGGAGCAGGAGGGGACCAGCGCTTTTCTCATTAAAACGAAAGAAATGAGTGAGCTTTCGCACCAGGATTACGCTCGTCGTTTACAGGCAAAGTTCGGTCAGTTCCGTGACCTGAGCTTCGCTTCAATTGGTGCGGTTATTGGTTCTGAACTCACCAACAAGGCTTTGTGGGCTTTCGCGATTAACCTTATCGCTATCTGCTTATACGTTGCCTACGCATTTCGTAAGGTGAGTCAGCCGGTGAGTTCCTGGAAGTATGCGCTCATTACTCTTTTGACGCTCTTCCACGATGCGATTATTCCGCTTGGTTTGTTTACCTTCTTGGGTAAGTTCGGTGGTATCGAAATTGATACGAACTTTATTGTCGCTGTGCTCGTCGTTATTGGTTTCTCGGTGCACGATACAATTGTTGTATTCGACCGTATTCGCGAGAATTTGCGCACCGGTAAGGTAAATGAAGAGTTTGGTTCGCTGGTGAATCGAAGTATTAACGAAACGTTCGCTCGTTCAATTAACACCTCGCTGACGCTTATCCTGGTCCTGGTTGTCTTGTTCTTACTCGGAGCTGGAACCCTGAAATACTTCGTTCTGGCGATGCTTGTTGGGACGGTTGCGGGTACTTATTCCTCGGTATTTATCGCAAGTCCTTTGTTGGTGGTTTGGCAGCGCCTGAGCGCCGCTCGTAAGTAGGCTATCCGTCCGTAGGGCTATTTGACAATTATTTGCTGATAATATATAATATATCAGCTATTAAATTTGACGCTAATTGTCAAACGTGATATCTTACTAATACAAGCAAATCTAACCGCAAACTATATTTATTCGTTTTATGAACTCGGGCAACCTCACAACGAATCAGATTATTGAACAGTTGTTCAGTGTTCTTGATACACGGCAAAAAAAGGTGCTTACCAAACGCTATGGTCTCGATACTGGTGAAGAGCAGACGCTCGCTGAGCTTGGTAAGTCTTTTAGCGTGACGCGCGAACGAATTCGTCAGATTGAAGCTTCGGCAAT
>CAZLKS010000023.1:1329-11515 GCA_964560145.1 uncultured Candidatus Saccharibacteria bacterium
TGGTCACTGGCATCTTTCCGAAAGTTACCAGCAAAAAGCACTGGCATTTTTGGATTCACTCGTGAAGCACCTTCGCGACAAGAAGCATGAGACTTTGCACGAGAAGAAATTCGAGCAGTTTTTCAGTGAGATGGTGGAGCTTCATAAACTTGAAAAAGAAGTTGCCCGTCACTACGTCCATATTTCCAAGAAGTTCGGCAGTAATCTGTACGGTGACTTCGGTTTGACCGAGTGGCCAGAGGTGAGCCCGAAAGTTTCGCGTGATTGGATTTATCTCATTTTGAAGAAGGCGATGAAGCCGTTGCACTTTAATGAGATTTCAACTGAAATCCGCCGCTTGCGTCCTTCGAAGAAAACCAATACCCAGACGATTCACAACGAGCTTATTAAAGACCGCCGCTTCCTGTTGGTTGGCCGTGGAATCTATGGTTTGCGTGAGCACGACACTCTTCCGGCGGGCACGATTCGCGACATTTTGCTTCATATCCTGAAAACGGAAGGGCCAATGAAGCCAAAGGAGCTTATCAGTAAAGTGCTTAAGCATCGCATCTTTAAAGAAACAACGATTTTGTTCAATCTGCAGAACAAAAAGTATTTTGACCGAACGGCGAGTGGTGAGTATCGCGTTGCCGTCGCTAAATAAGAACATGGCAGGCGCCGCCCACTGGGCGGCGTTTGTTATTCTACCGGGGTTTTGAATGCGCTCATTTAGCGGTATACTATAAGCAGTAGTTATGGACATCACCGCTGGCGCTGTTTTTAGTTCTATTGGGGAGTTGATTTTAAACTTCATTTCCACTACCTGGTGGTTTTGGGTATTTTTTCCGTTGTTCGCTATCGCACGCTCAAGTTGGTTGTATTGGAAGAACGCCGTCTTTGAAATTGCGGAAATGCAAAAATCAGTGGTGACTCTTGAGATGAGAATTCCGAGAGAGGTTTTGCGTAGTCCGCGTTCGATGGACCAGTTCTTTCAGTCGCTTGCGTATTTGCGTAATGATAACGGGGACCTTGGCGAAAAGTATCTCGACGGAGAGGTGAGTCGTTGGTACACCTTTGAGATGGTGAGTTTTAGCGGTGAGATTCATTTCTATGCCCGCGTTCCAAAGAAGCAAAAGATGCTCGTTGAGGCGGCCATGTTTTCCTTTTATCCCGAGGTAGAGCTGGTGGAGGTAGAAGACTACACTCGTCGACTTCCGCACCATATCTTAGATGTAAAGGCTGCAAACGCTGACTTGTGGGGTTCGGAAATCATTCTCAAGAAAGAGGGAGGTTGGCCGATTAATACTTATATGGAGTTTGAGAATATGGAAGAGGCTCATCAAGTTGATCCGATGGCTGGTTTTGTCGAGAGTCTCGGTAAGGCACGCAAAGGTGAGTTTCTCGGTATTCAATATAATTGTGTTCCACTTCATCCAACGAACTGGGCGGCTGAGTTTGAATATATTGTTGAGGGGCTCAGGACTCCGCAGATGAAGCCGGGTCACGGTGGCACTATGGACGGTGCCGAGCTTATTAAGGCGGTCGCACTACAGAAGTCGCCTGGTCAGACGGATGTATTGAAAATAGTCGAGCGTAATTTATCCAAGCCGGCATTTAAAGTTGTCATTCGTTTACTGTATATCGCACCGAATAATATTTTTTATGATAGCTTTGCTCGTCGTGCAGTGAAGGGTGCTTTTAACCAGTATGGTGCTGCTGATCTCAATTCGTTCGATTTCAATGGATCGATGAGTACAAAGCCACGTCCCTGGAATTGGCCGTTTCTTTTTCCGAAGTGGAGAAATCAGGCGCGTCAGCAGCGTATTCTGCATACCTATCTCGAACGCGAACATGAGATTCACCAGTGGATAGGGAAGCTGCTCACCTCTCATTTCCTGAATTGGAATTTCCACAGTAAGGGATCTATCCTGTCAACGGAGGCAATGGCGTCGCTTTTTCATCCACCGACAAATCTGATTATTACGGCGCCGCACTCGCAGCGTGTTGAGAGCAAAAAACAGGGTGCACCAGCTGGACTACCTATCTACGCCGATGAAAGTGTTTTGGATAAATATCGTTAATATACTCGCTCTACTATATGTCAGCACACGGGCATCACAAACATAGTCACGACCTACCGCAAGAAATTATTGTTGCCAAAGTATTTTGGACGGTTGTTGTATTTTATTTTCTACTCGAGCTTTTCTTGGCGGTTGATAGCCTTAACCTTTTGAGTGGGCGACTTTTTGAGTCCGGTGGCCCTAGTCTATTATGGCGGGCAGTTTCAGAAACGTGGCTCGTTTGGATTAAGCCAGTGTTTGTGACGTTGAACTTTCTCTGTATTGGTGTTGCAATTTTCGCAATCATAAAAGTGTGGCCGATACGTGCTAAGCTCGTGGTGTTTAAGAATCCGCATGCGCATCATGGCGAAGGTCACGGATCTGCTGGTGGGCATGGGGCTGCCGCTTCGCACAATCCGGCGGTTATGAAGCATTGGGCGGATATCGTAAAGCGTGCTAATACAGGAGCTCCCGAGAATATTCGTTGGTCAATCATGGAGGCTGATGCACTCGTTGATATGGTAATAAAGGAGCGAGGAGTCGCCGGCGAGACCATGGCAGACCGGCTTGCAAATTTTCGTCGCGAGGATTACAAGACTGTTGATAAAGTTTGGGATGCGCACCGTCTACGTAATGAAATTGCGCATACGCCTGGATTCAAGGTTTCAACCAAGCACGCTGAAAAAGCACTTTTCGCTTATCGTGACTTCTTAAAAGAGCTTAAAGCATTTTAGGTATGCCTGAATCACAAAAGCCATCCGCGTTACCAGTGCCACCAGCAGGTTCTGCGCCCTTGCAAGGGGCAGGTACTTCTTCGCGTATTCAAGTAATCAAATATGCGCCACCACCGCCGGATTTGCCGATGCTCGGAAAGATTGACCCAAAGGATATCAATTTTTTTGGACGGACTAATTATGTTGCCGCGCTTGAAGAAAAAAAGTTTGTTTTCGGTATTAAACGTGAGGACCGAAGGCGGCACATGTATATCATTGGTAAAAGCGGCGTTGGTAAAACAAAGTTGCTTGAGTTACTCATGCGACAGGATATTCAGTTTAATAAGGGATTCTGTCTTATGGACCCGCACGGTGACGTCATCGAAGAAGTTTTACATGCGATTCCGGAAAGTAGAATTAATGACGTCTGTTTGATTGACCCGGCGGATAGTCTTTTCCCGTGTTCATTTAATCCGTTGGCTAATGTCGACTTGGACTTTAAACATCAGTTAACGCAGGGACTCATTGAAGTGATGGAAAAGCAGTTCGGAGCTAATTGGACGCCGCGTCTTGAACACGTGTTCCGTTTCACTACACTCGCGTTGCTCGATTATCCGCACGCAACGATGCGCGGGATGATATCAATGCTGACGGACCGGAATTATCGTCAGAAGGTGATTGAATACATTGAAGACGATATGGTCAAGCGTTTCTGGGCAATTGAATTTGCTGATTGGTCGGAGAAGTTCGATACCGATGCTATTATTCCGCTGGTGAACAAGCTCGGCCAATTTTTGTCTGATCCGCTTTTGCGGAATATCTTCGGCCAGAAGACTAATAAGATTGATTTGGAGGATCTCATGAATAATCAAAAAATTGTTTTGATTAATCTTTCTAAGGGGCGACTTGGTGAAGAGAACTCAAGCTTCTTCGGTTCGATGTTCCTGACTAAAATCAAGCAGGCGGGTATGGCTCGTGCTCGTATCTCCGAAAAGAAACGTACCGATTTTTATCTCTATATTGATGAGTTCCAAAATGTTGTTACGGAGACATTCGAAAATATCTTGTCTGAGGCACGTAAATACGGAATCAGTCTTACTATCGCGCATCAATATATGGGGCAGTTGCTCCCGAAGGTACTTTCGGCGGTGCTTGGTAATACGGGGACGATTGTGTGTTTTCGCGTTGGCGGCGCCGATGCAGTGATTCTTGAAGACGAATTTGCTCCAATCTTTAAGGTTAAGGATATGATTAATTTGGGTAAAAGAGAGTTCTATATCAAGATGACGATTGACGGAGAAACCTACGATGCCTTCTCAGCGGCAACGCTCAAGATTATGCCGCCGAATGCGCCTAGTAACAAAGACCGTATCGTCGAGGCAAGTCGTCGCAAGTATACTATTCCCGTCGGTGACGCAAAAAAGCTTATTACCGAGGAAGAATCAACTATTATTCGAAGTGCACAAGAAAAAGCGATTATCACCGGTCGGCCCGAACCGGTGATGGAAAATCCAGAACCATTAATCTAGGCGAGCTATGTCAGAAATGCTCGAAAACATCCTTGAGCATGATCCACCACGTCAGATTAATTTTAGTGATTTTTTGCATAATGCGTTATTTGGTTACAAGGAAGAGCGTCAGGGCGACGCTCTTCGCATTAGCGGACACGTCGGACGGCATGATAGCATTCAGGCTGTTTTTCAATGGATTGTGGATGAGTTTGAGCAAAATGATAATGCACGTATCGTTGAGAGCGGTAACAAAATGTTGGTAGTTTTTACGACGCCGGTGGACGGCATTAGTCGCATAGAATTCGAGGTGAGCGAGAGTGAGTAGTGAGTTGCCGAACGATGCAGTTTTTTGGTAGGTTTAAGGTATGAAATTCACCATTCGAAATACAGTTCAGGCTGAGGAGCTTAAGCATCTCGATAGCATCTTATTGCCGGTGACTCTTGATGCGAAGGGGGCCGCAGTTGCATGTGGCGAGCTTTTCAATTTGTTGGCGAAGTCCGATCAATCACTGATTAAAAATTATCTTGATTCGCGGCAACACAAGCCGGGAGAGAGTAAGCTTCTGCGATTGAACAGCGCCCCAGGATTTGTGTTGGTTGTTATTGAAGACCAATTTACCGCACGAAAACTCGCCTTAATTATTCGTCGGTTTATTCGCGTTGCAAAAGGTGAGGGATTTAAAGTCGTCGGAATATGTGCTGATGACTACGGTCAGCATGGTGTTGCGGCTCAGGAGTTTGCTGCGCTTATTTCGAGTAATGCATTGTATAGCCACTATGATTTTAGTGAGCAGTATAAAACTGCTCCTCCTGAGGGATGGCGAGCAGTGCGCTCCGTCGTTATTTTAACTCGTGATGAGGTAAAAGCCTGTGCAGCACAGCTTGCACAAGGAGAGATTATTATCGATGAGGTGAATCGATGCCGAACACTGGCCAATCTTCCGCCGAGCGATTTGAAGCCCGAGGGGATGGCTGAAGCAGCTCGCACTATCGCCAACGAAATCAAATCAGTGAAGGTTACCGTTTTTGATGCGAAACGATTGAAGCAGGAGGGGATGAATGCAATCTTAGCAGTTGGCTCTGGTTCAGCGAGTGAGCCCCGACTCATTTGTATGGAGTATTCTGGCGGCTCGAAGAGTGATCGACCGCTAGTGCTTATTGGTAAGGGAGTAACCTTCGATTCCGGCGGTCTGAACTTAAAGCCGGGTGACCATATGGCAGATATGCATATGGATATGTCGGGTGGCGCCGCAGTTATCTATGGAATCGCTGCTATTGCACGACTTAAGCTTCCGATAAACGTTATCGGTTTGGTGCCAGCCGTTGAGAACATGCCAAGCGGGCAGAGTTATCGCCAGGGCGATATTATTAAAGCTTATGGTGGTAAGACGATAGAAATTGGCAATACCGACGCTGAAGGGCGCGTAATATTGGCGGACGCGATTGAATATGCAAAAACAAAAAAGCCAAAATTAATTGTCGAGATTTCAACGCTTACTGGTGCTGCTGAAGTTGCTCTCGGTCAACGAGTTGCGGCGTTCTTTGTGAAAAATAACAAGCCGCTACAAGATGCACTGCAGTCTATTGGTGATGCGTCGGGTGATTTTGTGTGGCCGCTGCCGCTTTGGGATGAGCACGAGAAAGATGTCGAAGGAAATTTGGCTGATACTATTAATACGCATAAAAATAACTCGCGATGGGGCGGTGCGATTACCGGTGCAGCCTTTCTATCGAAGTTTGCGGGTGAGCAGCCATTTATTCACATTGATATGGCCCCGCGCATGCTGACTATTCCGGACGAAGAGTTTTTGGCTCGTGGTGCTGCTGGCTTTGGTGTTCGCCTTTTTGTTGAGCTTGCTCGGAAATGGCTTGATGTGCAGCGACTGGTGCGGTAGTGGTGGAGATGCTGCTGAATAGGCTATAATAGAACCCATGAACGTAGAGCGCTCGGAAAACAATACAGCAGTCGGTAAAGACATTGCATATTTCGCAAAGACTGATTATCGCGGTGCCGATAAGATTTTCGGTATTTCGCGTAGGGATCGTCGCCAGCACATGTACGTGATTGGGAAGACCGGTACTGGTAAGTCCGTTATGCTGAATAATCTTATTATTCAGGACATCATGAATGGCGATGGTCTTTGCGTTGTTGACCCGCACGGTGAATTAATTGAGGGCGTGTTGAAGATGATACCGAGCTCGCGATTGAAAGACGTCGTGTACTTTAATCCGGCAGATGTTGACCACCCTATGGGATTCAACGTACTCGAGCTTCCTGACCCAAAGTATAAGCACTTGGTTGCCTCGGGACTCATGGGTATCTTCACTAAGATTTGGAGCAATGTCTGGAGTGCTCGTATGGAGTACATCATGAACAACGCTATTTTGGCATTGCTCGAAACGCCGAATACGACCCTGCTCGGCATCCCGCGTTTACTTGTTGACAAGGAGTATCGTCAACGTATCGTCAATAATGTTAAGGATCCGGTGGTGCGTGCCTTTTGGATTAACGAATACGAGGAATGGCAGGATAAGTTTCGTTCGGAGGCTATCGCACCAATTCAAAATAAGGTTGGTCAGTTCTTGTCGACCGGCATGGTGCGTAACGTGGTTGGCCAGAGCAAAAGCACGATTGATATTTTTAACCTGATGAATGACCAAAAGATATTTTTGGTTAACGTTTCAAAGGGTCGTATCGGAGAAGACAATTCAGCACTTCTTGGTGCGATGCTGATTACCAAGATTCAACTCTCGGCGATGGAACGCGTCCGTATTAAAGAAGATGACCGCAAAGACTTCTTTCTCTACGTTGATGAGTTCCAGAACTTTGCAACTGATTCATTTGCCGGCGTACTCTCCGAGGCTCGTAAATATCGTCTGAACCTTATCATTGCTCACCAGTACATTGGACAGCTCGTCAGTGAAAATTCGACAAAAATTCGCGACGCTGTATTCGGCAACGCCGGAACGATGGTTATTTTCCGAGTTGGTGCTGCTGATGCCGAATTTCTCGAGCCAGAGGTTGAGCCGGAGTTCGTTATTCAAGATATTGTCAATCTACCGAACTATCACATATACATTAAGCTCATGGTCAACGGCATTACCGTTCGTCCATTTTCCGCGAAAACATTGCCGCCGTTTAAGAGTAACGTTGAGGGTGCTGGTGAAGAGGCAATCATTGAAGCGTCGCGGCGTAATTACACCAAGCCCCGTGAACAAATCGAGGCTGAAATCATTCGCTGGAGTAGTGGTATGGCTGAGACAGCCGAAGAGGCGGCGGCACTGCCTCCGCGTAGCCCTGATGCCGTTGGAACAAATACAAAAGGTGACGAGCTATTCTTGACGGTCTGCTCGGTTTGCGGCAAAGAAGCAAGAACGCCGTTTAAGCCAAATCTAAGTCGGCCTGTGTATTGTTCAGATTGTTACGAGAAGGTTAAGGCCGGAACGATTGTTCCGCCAAAGATTATCAAGCAGCCAAAAGCTGAAAAACAAGCATTTGCGCAAGATGTTTTAGCTGGCATGGGTATTGAGTTCGACTTGCCAAAAGCCCAAAGTCAAAACCGTCCAGCGCCTTCGTCACCCACCCAACCGGTAAAGCAGAATGGTAACCCTCCTCGACCCCTCCAGCAGCCGCCAAAGCAAGTTGCGCCCAGTTCGCAGCCTGGTGGGCAGCGACGGCAAAACGGCCAGCCACCGCAGAAGAAAGAGATTCATTTAAGTGATTTAAAGAAGTCTTCAGGGAATAATCGCAGATAACAAAAAAACGGCCAGAGCCGTTTTTTTGTTTGAGACTAGAGGCCAGCTGAAGCTTTTTCCATTCGTTCGACGTAGGCACCGGTTGAGGTATTGATGCGAACAACGTCTCCGTTGTTTACGAACATCGGAACCTGAATTTCGGCTCCTGTTTCAACTTTGGCAGTCTTCGTCGTGTTGCTGGCGGAGTTGCCTTTCTCGCCTGGTGGGGTTTCGGTGATTTTCAAATCAGCTTTAATCGGCCAGATAACATTGATGATGTCGCCCTTCCATCGAAGCGCAGTCACCATTGTGTTTGGCTTGGTGAAATGAGCAGCAGTACCGGCAGCTTCCTCGGTAAGAGCAAAACGCTTGCTCGGGTCGTTCTTTGAACAGAACCAATACTGACCCTTGGTGTTGTAGAGATACTTAACCTCTTCTTTATCGATTTCCACCTCTTCGAATGTTTCATTCATGTGGAAGTTGCGCTGGAGCAACTTACCGGTAATCAAATTTTTGATACTTGTCTGAGCAACTGGTTTACGCTGTTGCATGCGTAAAAATGCGAAAGAAATAACTTCGTATGGCTGACCTTCGTAGACAAACATGACGCCCTCGTTCAGTTCATTGTATGCGAGCATAAATCGTTAAGTAAATGTATAATGTGAAGATTTTAATATAAAACTAAGGTTTGGTCAATTTTCTTGTGAGTTGAGGCGTGCTACCATATTTCTATCAATCTGCTTTATGAAAGCCATTCTCGTTGCTGCCGGTGAGGGTAAGCGTATGCGACCACTGACTCTGGAAACACCAAAGCCGATGATTCGTGTTCTTGGTAAGCCGCTTTTGCATTGGATAATCGAAAGTTTGCCGTCCGAAATCACCGAACTCATTATTGTTGTTGGTTATAAAGGAGAGCAGATAAAAGAATATTTTGGAAACCGTTTTGAGGGGCGTTCGGTAAGCTATGTCTGGCAAGAGAAGCCGCTTGGGACGGGGCATGCTTTGCATCTTTGTAAGGAGTTTATTCAGCCTGGCGAGCGATTTTTGTTTATGTTTGCTGATGACTTGCATAGTGCTGGGGCAATCAAGAGACTCGTTCAGCGCGGAGTTGGTATTTTAGCTCAGGAATATGAAGACCCTCGTCCATTTGGTGTGCTCGAGGTCGACGCTCAGGACCGAGTTATTGGCATTGAAGAAAAACCGAAGCAACCAAAGTCCAATTTAGTTGCAGTCGGGGTGTATGTTTTTGATAGCACTTTCTTCAAGCATCCGATGCCGCTCTCCGCACGCGGGGAGTATGAATATATTGAGCCGCTCCGGGCAATGCTGCGTGAAATGGCGGTCGTAGTAGAGCGGACTGATTTTTGGCACCCAATAGGGCAGCCGCATCAGATTGATTCAGCGGAGCGTATTCTCGCGGGTACGCAAAAACTGCTCCATCCGTATGCTGATACAAAAGTGATAATCATCGCTGGCGGTCGAGGGACGCGCCTACCCGCCCAAGAACAGGATAAGCCCAAATGTCTCGTTGAGGTTGCTGGCAAGCCGATTTT
This sequence comes from uncultured Candidatus Saccharibacteria bacterium, assembly GCA_964560145.1. Classification (GTDB taxonomy): domain Bacteria; phylum Patescibacteriota; class Minisyncoccia; order UBA6257; family 1-14-0-10-44-23; genus JAHFLF01. The sequence goes on from CAZLKS010000023.1 coordinate 10,881, forward strand.
GGCTTGGCAACTAGAAAATATTCGCCGCCAAGGATTTAACCGCATTCATCTCGCACTTGGCTACAAAGCTGAAGCGGTCATCACCTGGCTTACGCAGTCGAAAAATATGGACATCACCTATACTGTCGAAGAAAAGCCGCTCGGCACAGGCGGGGCGCTAAAGTTGGCGATGGGTGAGGAGCGCAAACCATTTATCGCCCTAAACGCTGACGATCTAGCAGACGTCAGCTACGAGTCTTTGATTCGTCATAGTCTAGGCGATAAGCACAGTGTTGTTGCTGGACGTGCGATTGATGACGTGCGGACCTTTGGTTCGCTGGTGTGCGACGACTACAAACGCATTTGCGATTTTAAAGAAAAGAGTCCTGAGCCGCAGTCGGGAGTAGTCAGTATCGGACACTATTATCTTACGCCAGATGTTTTTGTCGGTACGCCCGAAGCTTTTTCCATTGAGAGAGATGTTTTCCCGAAGCTCGCAGCCGCGCGTAAACTCATTCTCTGCTCGCACGCCGGCAATTACTGGCTTACTACGAACACTGCTGAGCAGCTCGCCGAAGCCCGCGACTATTTTGCGAAAAGTAAAAAATAGTATAAAATCTGAGCGCCATGAAACAGGTGCAAAAAACAGCTAGCCG
>CAZLKS010000024.1:0-1087 GCA_964560145.1 uncultured Candidatus Saccharibacteria bacterium
GCGGGACGCACAAGTCCTCATCGCTGCCATGTGGCGATGAGGCAGTCGGGGTGTATGCACGCGCATGCGTGTGTACACCCCGGCAGTAGTACTTTTGTTCTATGATACTCGTTCGGTCATGTAAGATGACAGAATGAGTACGGTACAACAAAAAATATGATTACTACTACTTACAAAATATTTATCGCTATTCTCATTGTCGCAGCCTTTGGTATGGTGGCTTCTTCGGCTTCGGCTGCGGGATACAGCGTTTATGTTTCTGCGGGTTCTGGTTCGTATAGTCCTTACTACGATACTTTTTATTCTCAGCCGTACTACTACGATTACAGCTACTACAACTACTACCCGTCCAACTCATATAATTTCAATGGTAACTACAACATCTCTTCGTTTTGGAACAGCGGTAATAAGTTCCGTGTTCCAGCGAATCCGCCGAAGCCGGCAAACGTTGCTCCGATTACGATTTCTGGACTTGGCTTCAATCTTCCGCAAAACGCGGGAGCTGCAGGAACGCCAATTCAGCCAACTCAGACGCCTGTGTGCTCATTTGGTAGCACCTGGAATGGTTCTAGTTGTGTAACGGCTAGTGTGGCTTGTCCGTCTGGTAGTGCATATAATGCTGGTATGAACATCTGTCTTCCAAATCGAATTCGTTAAATAAACACTAATTAACCAGCCCTATGAATACTTTTATTAAAAAAATCTCCGTCGGCGTCGCCTTGGTTACGATTCTTTCAACCACGGCTTCTTCGGCTTTTGCGGCTGGTTCGTCTGGTTTACTGCAAGCTGGCTACACGGGTACTGCTGTTGGCTACTCTGGTTCTCCGATTTCCGGTAGCGGATCAACCGGTTCGCCAATTTCTGGAAACGGCTTCTCTGGCACAGCTACCGGCTTTGTTGGTAGCCCGATTTCCGGAAATGGTTCGGCGGGCTCACCACTAGCTGGATTCAGTGGAACTACTGCTGGTTTCTCTGGTTCTCCAATCTCCGGCAATGGCTTTACCGGAACTCCAACTGGTTATATCGGTTCACCGATAACTGGCAACGGTTTCTCCGGCAGTGCAATCGGTTACACCGGTTCGCCAAT
>CAZLKS010000024.1:1187-7097 GCA_964560145.1 uncultured Candidatus Saccharibacteria bacterium
CTGGCAACGGTTTCTCCGGCAGTGCAATCGGTTACACCGGTTCGCCAATTTCTGGAAATGGTTTCTCTGGCACAGCTACTGGCTTTGTCGGTACTCCGATTTCTGGAAATGGTTTCAGTGGTATTTCATCTGGTTTTTCTGGTAGCCCAATCTCTGGAAATGGTTTCTCTGGCACAGCTACCGGTTACACCGGTTCGCCAATCTCTGGTAACGGTTTCTCCGGCAGTGCAATCGGTTACACTGGTTCTCCAATCTCTGGCAATGGCTTCTCTGGCACAGCTACCGGCTTTGTTGGTAGCCCAATCACCGGCAACGGTTTCACCGGCACCCCAGCCGTTGGTTACACCGGTTCACCAATCTCTGGTAACGGATTCTCCGGCAGTGCAATCGGTTACACCGGCTCTCCGATTTCCGGCAACGGTTTCACCGGCACCCCAGCCGTTGGTTATACTGGCTCACCGATAACTGGCAATGGTTTCTCTGGCAGTGCAAGCGGTTACACCGGCTCTCCAATCTCTGGAAATGGTTTTACCGGCACCCCAATTTCCGGCACCGGCTCTGCTGGTACCCCGATTGCTGGCAATGGCTTCGTTGGAACACCAGTTTCTTCTGGTAGTGGTTTCACTGGTTCACCAATCGCTGGCAACGGTTTCACCGGCACGCCAATCTCTGGTAATGGCTTCGCCGGCACTCCAATTTCTGGTAACGGTTTCACTGGCACCCCAATCACCGGCAACGGCTATTCGGGCACCCCAGTTGGTACTGGTTATCAGGGGACTCCGATTCAATGTCAGGCTGGCTATACTTTGCGTAACAATATTTGTATTCCGCCAACGCAGTGCCCAACCGGCTACACGCTGACGAATGGCGTCTGTGTCCCACCGACTCAGAACTGCCCATCCGGATATGTGTACAACGGTAGCGTTTGTGTGCCGCCGACGACCAACTGCCCGTCTGGTTTTACCTGGAACGGTAGCACCTGTGTTCCACCGACTCAGAACTGCCCAGTGAACTACACCTGGAACGGTAGCGTTTGCGTGCCTCCGACAACATATATCCCACCTGTTACAACTGGCTGCTCGGGTAACTATTACTACGACAGCGCCCTGAATGTTTGCCGTCCGTATCAGACCGGAGGTCCGAATTACTACTACCCGCCAACAACCTACTATCCTTCGTATAACTACTCGTACCAACAGCCGGTGAGTTATTATCAGCCACAGCAGAGCTATGTGTACCCAGCGACGTATTACTATCCAACGACTACCTATGTTCAGCCGCCGGTGCAGACGCAGGTTTCCGAAGTTCGCTATAACGTTGGAACTCAAACCGAGACTCGTTATGTTGACGGGGGAACGAACGTTACCTATGTGGCACAAGCCCAGAACGTTATCCGCCCGACAACGACCGTTGTGTCGGCTGGTGAGCTCGATACCTTCAACGTTCGCATCGTGAGCGACGCTCAAAACAACACTATCATCAGTTGGGATAATAATATGCCAACCTATGGTGAAGTAGTCTTCGGCTTTACTTCCCAGCCTATCGACAATCTGTCGAATTACAGCTACGACTTCACGACTGGTCGTCTTGCTGACTTAAACGCACACCACGAGGCCAACTTGGGACAGCTCGAGCTTAATCGTCCGTACTACATCCGCATCATCTCGCGCGCTGAAAACGGTGCAACGGATATTACCTCGGAAACGACCTACATTCCGGTTCCGGGTAAATCAGCTGATATCGTCATTAACCAGACGAACGGTTCGGCGAGCGCCTTCGCTACCTTGATTGGTTTCTTCACGAGCGGTTGGTTCTTCTTGATACTGCTCCTGCTCGTAATCCTCATTCTTGTCATGATTATCGTCACCAAGCGTCGAGCTAGCAATAATTAATTGTAAAAAATAACTAGTATGAAAAAGACATTTATCACAACTTCAATTATTGCCGCTCTCGTTGTTCTCATTACGCTGACCGCTGCTCCGATTCCGGTTGGTGCGCAGCTCGTGCAGTACTACGGTGGCTACAACGCTCGACCGTACTGGAACAAGCTCTCAAACTTAAACGTGGTGCAGGGCGAGACGGTTAATGCAACGGTGACTGCCACCGACGAAAATGGTGACGTGCTCACGTATGCGATTATTGAGGCGCCGCAAGGTTCAACTTTTAGCAACGCGACCCGTACCTTTACCTTCACCCCGAACTATTCGCAGCTCGGCAGTTTCCCGGTTGTTATCTCCGCTACGGATGGTAAGAGCCAGCCAGTTGTCGGTACCTTCTACGTGAATGTATCAACGAACTTTGGCCACTATACGTATGGTGGTGGTGATGCGTATGGCTACTACAATCAGGCTCCGTACTTCTCGACGACCAACTCCTACTACATTGCAAGCACTGGCTCGAACTTGAGCTTCTATGTCACCGCCATCGATCCAGAAGGGAAGCAGGTTCGCTACAGTGTTACGAATTTGCCGGCTGGTGCGAGCTTCAACAGTGAGACTCGTCAGTTCAGCTGGACTCCGGTCAGTGGTCAGCGCGGTTCATACACGGTAACTTTTCTGGCTACCGATGGCGTCGCGACCAGTATTCCGTTTTCGGTCAGCATCGTTGTTGACGGGGGAGTAGTCAACTACAACAACGTTTATTACCCGATGAACTCGACCGTTGTCTCTAATCCTTCGACTTACTACCCGACCTACTCAAACGTTGGTAGCTACAACACGAACTACTACGCCGGCAGTAACTGCAGTGTTAATGTGGGCATTTCGAAGACCGCGATTGCTGGTCAGCGCTACACTCAGACTCTCAGCAGCTGTGATACGTCTGGACGACCAATGAGCTATCGGCTCGTAGTCGGTCCTGATGGTGCAGGTATCGTCGGCAATCTTCTCAGTTGGGGAGTTCCGGCGAACGCGGTGAACAAAGAGTACCCGTTCACCATTTCTGCTTCGAATGGTATCGCGATTGCAACCGTTGATTTCAAAATCGCCGTGACCGGTGGGACTCCAGTCGTAACAACGATTAATAACCCAGTAAAGAATGTTGTTCGTTACATTAACGCGCCAGCAACGACCGTTAGCGATACGAACGTTACTGCTTACTATCCAAATCAGTACTCGTACACGAATGGGCAGGTGGTTAACGTCACTGCCGGACGCGTTGTCCCGCCGACGAATTACGCCTACTACGGCGCAACTGCGTATGGTGCTATAGCCGCTTTGCCGGCCACCTCAGTTGATATCACCACTTTCAACATCTCGGTTCGCGTTAGTGCGGACAGACAGATGATTGTCTCCTGGGATACCAACAAGCCAACAAAAGCTGAAGTTGTCTTCGGTTACAGTTCACAGTCGCGCGGAGCTGATCTCGATCGCACCATCCTAAACTACGATTTCACTACTGGTGAAGTTCCGGGTTACACTACGCGTCACGAGGCCAACCTCGGCAAGCTCGACCTGAATCGTACCTACTACCTGCGCGTCATCTCTCGGGCTGACAACCAGACGAGCATTAGTCGCGAAATCGTCTTCATCCCGATGACGACTCAGGAAGGTCAGATAATCATCAATCAGTCTGAAGGTGCAGCTTCTGCTGCTGGCACATTGAGCAACTTTGTTGTCAGCGGGGGATTCCTGTTCTTCTTGCTCTTGATTGTTATCGGATTGATTATTTACTTGATACTGATTAGTCGTCGCCCGATTGTTGCAGAACACAGCGCACACGCTGCTCACGACGAACCGGTTCTGAACCTTCACCATGAGAACAGCAACGGACACAGTAATGGCAACGGGCATGGCAATGGCAACGGCCATGATGCCGGTAACGGTTATCACAACGATTTCTTGGCTGAGCAGAATGGTCATCAGAATGGTGGTAACGGCAATCATCACTAAAGTTCCCGAACCCATCGGATACGTCGCAACTTGTAGTCAAAAGCCCCTCGCAAGAGGGGCTTTTGATTTGGGCACTGTTCATTAAGTGCCTCCGTGCCGCCACCCATTTCTGAGCCTATTTGAGCCTATTTTCCCTATACTTGACAAACTGCAAATACTATGCTATTATGTATGTACAATAAAGTCGGTTAATTAAGCGATCCGGCGCATACCGGAGAATCAAGAATATATGAAAAATAACACGAATAAGTTCATCGCCATTTTCGTTATAGCTCTTTTCTCTATGAGCCTCGCTTTGACGGCTTCGGCTGATACGATGACCGCCGGCTATTACGATCAGTTCGGTGTCTTCCACGTTTACCAGACAACGGTTGCATCCGTAAACCAGTATGGCTACGGTAACAGCTACGGTTACAACAATGGCGGTAGCGGATACTACGTCAACGGGTACCCACAGTACAGCCAGTATACTAATTCGAACGGTTACAACTCTCGTCCAGTCGTCTGTGGTCCTAACGAAATCTATCGTGCTTTCGATAACATTTGTCTGCCACCGAGTCGTACTGCTCTAGCAAACGGAGGTATCTCTGGTGATGGTATCTCGACCGGCAGTAAAACGACGACTACGACCAAGACCTCGACCGGCTCGAGTAACACTACATATCAAGCCTCTTCAATTTCTTCCTTGTTTGGCAAAAAGAAAACTGCCAACACGTTAGAAATCAGCGACATCGTTATCGTCAGCGGTCCGAAAAACATCTACGAAGGCAAATCTGAAGTTAACTGTGATGTTCGTGTCAGCTGGAACACCAATCTTCCTTCGGCTGGACAAGTTGTCTATGGCCCAACCAGTCAGCCAAATATCGATACCTTCAACTATCCATCAACTGCACCAGAGGGTAACTCGTATGCAAAGGCGCACCAAGTTAAGCTCGGCTGCTTGGAAAACATGATCTACAATCTGCGTATCGTTGCACAGTCGGGTGGTTCAAATCCCCAGCGTGCTGTTTCGGCTGAACAGAAAGTGTTTCCGATTAAAATTCAAACTGACATCCCTGCGGTGAGCACGAGCATTCTGAAGAATGAGTCAACCGGTGGAGCCTCTGCTCTGCGTACGATTGGTTCAATTCTTATGAGCCCGATTGTATTCATCGTGATACTTGCGGCAGTCTTGTTCTTCGTGATTCGTATGCTCCTCAGTAAAAAGCCAAGCGAGAGTCACGGTCACGACGCAATTTCGCACGGTGCTGAACCGGTCTTGCAGATTCCGCATCACTAAACAAAAAAGACAGTTGACGCGACGCACAACGTGCGTCGCGTTCGCTGTTGTGCTACCGTAAAGCTTAATCACTATCATGGAACCAATTCGAATCAATAAATATCTCGCCGAAAAGGGTTTCTCGACTCGTCGTGGCGCCGACGTGCTTATTGCTGCGGGCAAGGTGAAAATTAATGGACGTCCTGCGAAGCTTGGCGATAAGGTGAACGAAACTGATAAGGTAGAGGTTGACCAAAAGGCAATCACTCAGAAAGAGCAGGGTTATCTGTATTACGCTTACAACAAGTCAATCGGCATCGTAACGCACAGCCCGCAAAAAGGTGAAAAGGACATCGCCCAAGCAGTGAAGTTGAAGGGTGTTTTTCCGCTCGGACGTCTCGACAAGGAGTCGCACGGTCTTATTTTGCTCACGAACGATGGGCGAGTCACTGAGCGGTTGCTGAGTCCAGAAGTTGAGCACGAAAAAGAATATGTAGTAAAAGTTGATAAGCCACTCAAACAGAATACGCTCACCCGACTCGGTAAGGGCGTCAAAATCGAAGGCTACATAACCAAGCCGGCCATTGTCGAAGAACTTGGTGCGCGAGCGCTTCGTTTAACAATCACCGAAGGCAAACGCCATCAAATTCGCCGTATGCTCACCGCACTTGGCTACGTGGTCACCGACCTGAAACGTATTCGTATTATGAATATTCGATTGGGTGAGCTGCACGATGGCGAAGTTCGTCCCCTGACGGCAAC
>CAZLKS010000024.1:7197-8938 GCA_964560145.1 uncultured Candidatus Saccharibacteria bacterium
GATTCAGTTCTATCCGAAATAGTAGCCGTCCCAGCTTTTCAAAACATCCGCGCCAACGCGGCTTTTTTGCGCAATTGATTGAGCCAGTGCAAGAAACTCTTTTTGCGTCGCCTCGTCGCCACTTGCAAGAATCATGCCAATTTTTTGATTGAACGTAGTCGCGTTCATCGCTAAGCTGCGAAGTGGATGATGCTCGAGTTCCCATTCAATATATTCGTTATAGGGACGAACGCGGCCTTCAGCGGCGAACAAGAATGCAATCAGCTGTGGTATGCCGTCGCAAGCAGCCATGTGAGCCGCCGGGCGTCGCACGTCACGGAAGTTTTTGAGCGAGCGGTGAGTGTAGTTGAGGTAATTGTCGAGCGCTTGTTTGATGGCGTCATCGATTGCTTGCGCAGGAATCATTTCCTGGTCATCGAGCCAGCGCTGAATTTCGTTGCCCTTATCAAAAACCGCCTTGACGTGGGCGAATCCGTAGCGCGCCCACATCGTATCACTGCCCCAGACCCCGTAGATACTCAGCTCGCGACGACTCATGACGGTGATATCGAACTTCGGCCCAGCATATCCTTGATACTTAACTCGTGCACCTTCAACAACCTCATCTTCGGTAATGATTAGGACGTCGTAGTCCGAATTTTCAGTTGAAATTCCTTTGCCGCGCCCGCCGCCAAGCACGAAAGCGACAACACCTTTATCTTCACGGGCGATAGTGACGAGCTGCTGATACTGTTCATCAAGTGTTGGCATAGCAATGGTGGTTAATAGATATAGTATACCGTATCGTGATACTATTGAAACAAATGGCAATTGATTTTCTAGGCGCACTCGGATATGCACTGGCGGTTGCGGCACTCTACATGACGCTCGGCTTCGTTGCTTCTATATATAAGCAGCGCGCTGACATCGTCGACAGTCTGTGGGGTATTGGTTTCATCGTTTTGACCGGTGCTACCTTTTGGCATTTCAATTTCCTACCAAGCCTTCGACAAATAGTCATTGCTGTTCTCGTCTGTATCTGGGGCATCCGGCTTGCACGGCATATCTATCATCGCAATCACCGTAAGCCCGAGGACTTCCGTTATCAGGCTTGGCGTACAGCTTGGGGTTCATGGTTTCCGCTTCGTAGCTACGGACAAATTTTCTTGTTGCAGGGGGCGCTGATGGTGCTCGTTGCTGCTCCAATTATATTCGTCAACCGCTTTGATGATTCAATCTTTACGCTGCTTGGATGGGGATGGTTCGAGTCGGCTGGAGTTCTCGTCTGGCTCATCGGGTATTATTTTGAATCACGGGGCGATGCGCAGCTCGCCGCCTTTATCTCGAATCCAGAGAACAAAGGTAAAATCATGACCAGCGGGTTGTGGGCCTACACGCGTCATCCTAATTACTTTGGCGAGGTGACACAGTGGTGGGGCATCTGGCTGATTGCGATGGGGCTGCCGATGGGATGGCTTGCTGTTATCGGCCCACTCGCTATCACTTTTTTGATTCTGAAGGTGTCTGGCATACCGATGCTCGAAAAGAAGTATGAGGGCAATCCTGAGTTTGAAGCATATAAGCTGCGGACCAGTGCCTTTTTTCCACTTCCTCCTCGGGGTGGTTAAGAGTAGGCTAGTTCGTACCTCCTCCCCTCTGTCATCCCGCTTGCCCTGGTGTAGCTTTAGCGAAGTCAGAAGGTAAGCCCGCTTTTTCCGCCCCGTTTCCGCCCTCCTCGTTTTCGTCTCCCTCCCCGTGTCAT
>CAZLKS010000024.1:9038-11317 GCA_964560145.1 uncultured Candidatus Saccharibacteria bacterium
TATTATTTAAAATAACCTACACCATGCAAATTCTCAAAGTATTCGTCTCAACATATATCATAGGGCTCGTAATCGATTTCATCTGGATTGGCGTTATCGCTGGTGGATTTTATAAATCGCAGCTGGCCGGCATGATTCGTGCCACTAAAGATTTCGCAGCTGGGCACTGGGTTGCCGCCGCGCTCGTGTACGTCGCCATCGTCGGCGGTATCATGGTTTTCGTGTTGCCGCGAGCGGGGAGTCTGGGACAAGCAGCGCTTTACGGTGCCATCTTCGGTGTCGTCGCGTATGGCATCTACGAACTTACGAACTACTCGCTACTGCTAAACTGGCCGACAACGGTTGTCTTTGTTGATATTCTCTGGGGAATCGCCCTTTGTACTATTACCAGCATGGTTGCTTACTGGATTTCTGGCTTAGTAAAGTAGTGGTTCTCCTTTAGCTCGCCTCATAACATCAAATCTCCGCAATGGAGGAAGTTTGGTGTTATGGATTATGCACCCCCTCTACAGGCAGGTGGTATAATAGATGTATATGAGCAATCTATTTAAACGGTTGGCGGTTTCTTCTGTTCTCACGATAACTGGCCTTTTTGGTGCGGTGTTACCAGCTCACGCTGGCGTGCCAGCTCTTATCTCGGCCAAGGTTACTGGAGCAAACGCAATCACTATTGTGTACTCCGAGGCCGTCAATCCGAATGCCGGCGATTATAGCAACTTTACCGGAACACTTGCTGGGCGTAGCGTCGCCTCGCTCGCAGGAAACGGCACAAATACCATCACGCTTACACTGAACGGCGAGGCGCTGCCGGCTAACGCGAGCGGCTACATTACCGTCGGTACCAACACGCTGAGTGTGAGTACTCGTTCGCCTTTCCCAGGCGGTGTGTTTAGCGTTACTGATGCACAAGCACCCTCGCTGATATCAACCTCGATTGTTTCAACCGACGGTGTCAGCGCTATCGGCAAAATGCTCAAGACATTTACCGTCAATTTTAGCCTGAATGAATCAGTGACAAGTGTTGCGGCGAGCGTCCTTGGTCACCCCATCGCTGTTACAGGCAGCTCGGCCGGACCATATCAGTTCTCGTACACGATGACGGGCTCGGACACCGAGGGCACGGTTCCCGTTTCTTTAACGTTCACTGATTCAGCCAGTAACACCGGCCGCGGCTCTTTGACGGTGAGTACGGGAGTTTCATCATCAAATACGAATACGGGTTTAAACACCGTAACCTCAAATGCAAATGCTGCCGGGGTTTTGAAAATCGGGGATTCAATCGTTTTCACTTTGACCCCGTCGGTTATGCAGCCAAACGCTCGCGTTAGCGGTTCATACAATGGCGTTCCGCTTTCGTGGTACACCGCTAATGGTGGCGTAACCTACACCGCAACCTATGTTGTCGCCGCGGGTAACAGTGATCAAACCTACCCTCTGCAGATTAGCGGCGTTGTATTAACGGACCAGTTTGGTACTGCAAGCTCTCCGGTGAATGGTTCTGATGTTGCAAAGACAATCGTTGCCAGCTCACCGAACATTTATCAAATCTCAGCGGTACCAACGCCCTCGAATACTGCTACGCCAAACTTCTCCTTCCAGTCGAGCAAAGCGGGAACGATTCGCTATGGCGGTGATTGTTCTAGCGCTATGAGTTATGCATCTGCGGGGGCTAACACGATAACGTTTAACGCTCTCTCCGCCGGTCAACACTCCAACTGTACGATTATGGTTATGGACTCAGCCGGCAATATGAGTAATCAGCTCACTATTCCATCATTTACTATCCAAGACGGTTCTCCGGCCACTACAGCCGCGCCAGCGACCCCAGCGGCTACTACTCCAACTGCTAGCGATTTAGCGGCGCAACTTGCCGCTTTGCAAAATCAGCTCGTCGCAGCTCAAAATCAGCAGACGAGTTCGAAGTACGTTTTTACCAAGGCGCTGAGTCTTGGTTCGAGCGGCACCGAAGTTCTCGAGCTACAGAAGCGGCTGAAGAGTGAGGGGTACTTGTCAGTAGCGCCAAACGGCAATTTCGGTCCAGCAACACAATCAGCCGTTAAGGCATATCAGCGCGCCCAGGGACTCAGCCCGCTCGGCAATGTTGGTCCAGCCACTCGTGCCGCCCTCAACGCCCGCTAAGTCTCATGACAGAAGGGAAATGATTCACTCCTATTCAAAAAGCGCCGCTCGTAGCTCCGCGAGTCCCGTTTTTTTCGTTGACGAAACAGGGAAGACGGGGAAGGGGTGAGCCTGTCGCACAATCTCCTTGAGTTGGTGGT
>CAZLKS010000025.1:0-1381 GCA_964560145.1 uncultured Candidatus Saccharibacteria bacterium
TTGAGCGATTCTATTGGCGAGAAGACAACATCGGGAGGTGTCAATGTATCGAGCAATATGACAGTCGCGGCTGGAAAGTCAATTACGAGCCCGAGCATTTACGTCGACGATATTTATGAATCGACGGCCTTGAATGATATTAGAATGCGCGATAACGTGAAACTGGATGGCATTTTGAAAACGGACTATATTCAGAAGAACGCGGGAGGTTATATCCAGTTGAATTCGTCCATGGTGCAGTCGACCGGGTTTATTGCCGCGCATAATATTACCACGGACCAGTTGAATGAAAATACGGCTGCGCAGGGTGTTCTCGCAACCGCCAACTTGAACATTGCGGCAGGGAAGGTATTATCTGTTGATACCATCGCAAGCAAGTCCGGAGGAGCCATTAATTTCAATAACGTTATCAATGCGGCCACCATTACGCCATCTGGGGGGAATTTAACACTCAACGCGGATACAACGTTGAGTTCAGGCAAAGGTTTTTCCGCGGATACAGTGAACGTTGACACGATTAATCAGAAAGGAATGGGTGGCATTACGCTCAACAACGCTGTCAAGCTCAATTCAGTGGCGAGCTCTAGTGCCGCGAAATTGCTTACCTGGGATTCCGCGACCAAATCGGTAGGATATAGTACTCCGGAGTCAGTACTCAATTACAAAAATATCTTCCTTGACGACTTCTCATCGTGCGCTGTTGGTACATGGAGTGGCACTTCGAGCCATGTATCTTGCGATAAACCGTGGCTCGTCCGCAGCAACAATGTCGGAAACGTCTACGTGGGTCTGGACTATCCTAATGTACCCATTCAACAGGCAGGCGAATACATGACCGGATGCATTTTCCCTCATGTGCAGGGTTCGAATAGTGCCGATCATCATTTCTGCTTCAACAATCATGCGAGTTTTTTCCGCGAGATGGGCGATATCACGTTTGAATGCCGCTTCCGAATTCCCTATGGATGGGGCTCTGGCTACTATGATACCCTAAAGTTCTTTATCGGACTCGGCGAACGTGGATATGACGGCGGTAGCATCGGCGATATGAATCGATGGGCAGGACTCTACTATGACAGCTCGGCTAGCAATCAATTTTGGTCATTTAATACTAACGATGTTGGAGTGTTAAACTACACTAGCAGCGCTTATCTAACAACCGCCGTCGTTTTGTTAAAAATTATCGTCAAAGCCAATAGTGTCGAGTACTGGTTGAATAACGGCACTATTGGCGCTTGGAGCTTGAACCATACTGAGACGACTAACTTCCCAGTGGGTCAGCCGTTCCAACCTCGATTTGGAATGCACGTTAACCCCAGCCTCAGTGCCTCAGCGGTTAAACTCGGCATCGTGATGGATTATATCCGGATTACACAAGATT
>CAZLKS010000025.1:1481-10909 GCA_964560145.1 uncultured Candidatus Saccharibacteria bacterium
GGCGGCACTGGTCAGTCATCGTACACGGACGGTCAATTACTCATCGGAAACTCTAGCGGTAATACGCTTACTAAAAGCACGTTGACGGCCGGAAGTGGAGTCAGCATCACAAATGCTCCTGGGTCCATTACAATTGCAGCCAGTACAACATCAAATACTACTGAATATACAACGCCAGGAAGCTATACTTACAACATTCCAGCAGGCTCGAAATTTCTTGATATTGTACTCGTCGGTGGTGGCGGCTCAGGTGGAACAGGATATTCAAATACCAGCTATCCAGGTGGTGGCGGCGGTGGCAGCGGTGCTACATTACGAATTCTCAAAGTACCCGTATACGGGGCTTCTACTATGGCTGTTGTAGTTGGCAGCGGTGGTATAGCAAGCTCCTCGAACGGAGGAACAGGAGCGGCGGGCAGCGCGTCCACAGTGGTTCTAAATGGAAAAACGATATCAGCCTACGGTGGCGGTGCTGGAGCGGGTGCCAGCGGTGGATCGAGTTCTGGACGCGGCGGCGGAGGCTCTGCTGGGTCCAGTAGCGGCGGCGGTGATGGCAACGGAAATACTGCTGGTAATGCTGGCGGTAGTTCTGCATCAAATCACGTACCAGGAACGTCCGGCGCAGCGGGAGCAGCTGGACCTGGTAGTGGTAGTCAACCCGGTAGCACAGGCGGTTCAATTTCGTTTCACGATAGTTTAATAGTCGTTGGCGGCGGCGGTGGCTCCAGCTGTACTTCCAAGGCCTCGCCTGATGGTAGCTTAACGTCCGGGGCTGGTGGATCGTGCTCGAATGGAATGGCTTCAGGTGGAAACTACGCGATTACCGTTCGCAGCGGCTCCAACTGCGGTGGCTCAGGCGGCGGCGGGGGCGCTTCGTTCTTTGGCGGTGCAGGAAACGGCGGCGCTGGCTCTTCTGGTGCGGCGTCCGCTGGTTCAGCTGCTACTGGCTACGGCTCTGGCGGCGGCGGAGGCGGATCGGGAAGCAGTTTTGGTATAGGCGGCGACGGTGGCGGCGGATATTGCTTTCTGGTTTCTTATTAACTCACTACGCTTCGCGTCGCAAGCGGCGCTCCGTGATGACGCCTATACCAAAACTAAATCCCTTGCTCGGCTTGGAGCGCCGGACCCGGGTGGAAGAGAACCTTTTACCCAGGGGCGGTCCAGACCCGTTGGGTAAAAAATAAAAAATATTAATTATACAAGCCGGGTTAAAATGCGGCGATTACGGGACGTTGAAGCCCGATGTTGTCTGGGAGTTCACCATAATAATAATCAAATTCCTGATTACGCAATTCCTCCTGTATTTTTTTCAATTGAGCTTTCTTGAAAATGAGGTCGTAGATATGTCTATGGATGCGTCCTCGCAAGCGCGCGGCATGTTGTGGCCGAGTCAACGAAATGAGAACTTGGGCGCGAAACCTCTCGTCGGCATGTTGGATATCATGCGGAATAGGTCTTTCTTCTTGGTCGTAGTCGCACGCGAGATGATAGAACGTGCCTTTCCGACTGCAGTCGATGCTGAGAATCTCGTCAATCTGAGTCTTGGAGAGAATCATATACACTTTGATGTAATGAACCATTTTTTATATCCACAATTTTTGTAGTACATATATTAAGGACGTAAAAAAATATTTAATAGAAAATTAATTGTCGTCGTATACTTTTTTTTCTTTACTGGATAGGCTCGAACTTGACCTTGCTCTTGCTAATTCCCTCAACGTTGTACTCGTCGATGGCGAAGCGGGCGTCGATGTTCTGGCGAATGAAGAGGATAATCTTACCAATAGCTTGGTCGAGGTCATTCGTTAGGATGTCGGCGTTCTTCTTCTTACCATCGGGACCCGTGAAAGACTTTTTCCAAGCGTACTTACCATTCTCCACGCGCAGTTGAGAGCCACCCCAACGGGCCAAGCGGCGGTTGAACTCGAACATGCGGATTTCATCTGGTCGGAGATTGGCGGGAGGAAGGTCCAACTTAGGGTTCATGTAGAGCGGCACAGCGTTATTGTTCAGGACATGGTCGGGCTCGTCCTTGGCGTTATGCTGCTTGTTGAGCAAAATCCAATCGAAGTAATCGGAATCGGGGTTCTTAATTTCACGCTTGCGCTGGCGGATAGCGCGCTCTTCAATTCTACGCAACCTAATATCATCCGTGCGCCTAACATTGACGTAGAGAACTCGGCGACCAACATTAACAGGGAACTTGTCGTTGTCGAGGTGCTCCTGGATACGGTCGTGAGGGTTGCGGTCCGTCTTACCAATGTAGCAATGATACTTGCCAGTAATAGGGTCCAATTCATCGGCGTCCAAATAATAAATATAACCGACCTTATGGGAAATCTTCTCAATGCGAATCTTATCATCGTACTCAAGTTGGAACTGATAACCAGCGAGCGTGTCCAAATACTTAGCGAGGCCGTGGGGTTTCATCGGCTCCTGGGGAGTGAAGGCGAGGGTAATCTGAGAGAGCGTGCGGCACCTGGACAAAGCCACATACATCATCTGCTTGCTGAAGCGCTCGGGCTCGTAGATAGTGTAGTTGTGAGTGTATGTCTGACCCTGCGCCGAGTGGCAAGTGGTCGCAAGATGAGAGCGGACAGCACTCTTAGGGATAATGCGGGGCTTCTGAGCAGCGGCTTCGGCACAAGTATGCGGCTCCTTATCGACAAATACCCAATCGGATTCTCCGTGAGGAATCTCGTGAGCCTCGGTCTGAAATAAAATCTCACCATTGGAATAGTTGCCAGTGTTCTCGATGACAATGTAGCGGCTGTGAAACGGGAAGAGCTTCTGCTTAGCCTCAATAACCAAATCGCGAGTATACTTAGTGGCAGTAATATTGTATTCGCAGTAGTTTTTCAAGGCAATTTCATTGGGAACCACTCGGTCGAGAACCTTCTTGGGCAACACGCCAGTGCGATTAAACTCTGTCAAAATCTCATTCATCTCCGGGTCATAGCGAGGGTTCATATGGCGAGGGAGAGAGTCGTCCCAAACGTAAGGAATCTCGACAATACGCGACACCAAGTAGCGGATACTAGGAGAGCACTTGACGCTATCAGAATTGAAGTAGTAAGTGCGCGAATTCACAGGAGGAATCTGGTCTGGGCCGCCAAAGATGAAGATAGGAAGGTCGTATTGGTAGACCAGGAGATTAAGGAGGTTCCAATGCTCGTGGTTGTTCAACGAGAACTCATCGTTAATAATACGGTCGAAGCGCTTCATAAAGTTGTTGCGGAGATTAATATCCTGCATCATATTATCGAACTTGCAGAAGGTAAGAGATTTGCCGCAGTATTGGGGTTTCTCTTTGCCGTTCTTGTCCGTAATCGTGATGGGATTACCCGCAGCATCCTTAATTGTAATTGCAGCGCGCATATCACCAGAAGCCAAACGAGTCATAGCGAGGCAGAGAGAACTCGGCTTCACACCAGGCGTGAGCTCGGTATTAACCAATTCGGAAAGGAAACGGCTCTTACCAACACCAGGAGCACCATAATAGAGAACACCATTGGAACGCCTCAACTTCGGATTAGTGAGCCTAAAACCACTGTTAATATCATCGGGATGATAGAAGAAGCGAGGATTACGGAGCTTCAACGGGAGGTTCTTCTCGTCAAAACTGAGAATCTTAATGGCCGGCTTGAAGTCAAATAAAGGTGCAAATAACTTGAGTTCCCTCATACGCTCGGGGAATTTGGTTTTGATTTCCTCAGAGTTCCATGTAGAATCCTCAAAGTAAATGGAATCAAGCACGGTAGCAACCACATTGGATTTGGGAAGAACCGCCTTGACGACCTTAGCCAACCGGAGCAGGTTCACGGTAGTCGCGCCGAGGACGTAGCGGAAAAGCGGGTTCGTGTTCTCGAGGACCTCCGATTCCTTAGACGAGTAAATGATGGTAGCGTTATCGAGGTCCCTCTGTTTAGTTCCTTGTTCGGCTTGGGGCGCCGTCCCCGGATGGAACGTGGGCGCTTCCAATTCCGCCAAATTCTTATCGGTAGTGAGATTCGCCTTCACACGGCTAGTTTGACGGATACCAGCGGCGCCGATGAAACTCGAGTAGAGAACCTTAAAATTGATTGGATTGGGATTCTCGGGGTTCCTCATTTCCTCCACTTTGGCCTTAAGGTACTTAGCGAACTCGGCAATCGGCTTAGCGCTGAACTTACCATATGCAGTACGCATAGCAATAATGTGGCGATAACCGATGATACCAAGACACAACAATTCACGTACCTGGACAGCATTCCAAATCTGCTTCTGGACGTAAATTCCACAATACTTGAAGGCCTCGACAATGTACTCGCCGGGAAGGATTTCACTCAACTCTCCATTCTCAAAATCGAGGAGGTCGTTAAATACCTTACCATTAGCCTCACGGTGCTTAACAAAATCGACAAAGTTGTCTTGGGAGGTGAAGATAGGGAGGCTCTCGTTCTCCATCGCCAGCATCACGTTGAGGTAAGCAGCCTTCATATCGATTTGATGGCAGTGAGATAATGGCAAAGTGGGCTTACTATGACCGCCAACAATCGGAGAAGTATGGTAGTGGTTAATTACATCACGGTCGTAGAGGCTATCGAAGCTAGCGGGGATATCGCCAAACTTGGTCTTGAAGAGGTCCTGCGCAATACGAGCATACGACTGGCCGTGAAAGTGCTGAAACTCGTATTGGTTAGGAAAGGTGTTGCGGAGATAATCAAAGAGCTTCTTGCGCTCGAGGTAATCGGCAGCATTGATGAACTTGGTAATACCAACGATAACAGCATTAATATGACCGCTGTGAGAGCACTCAATCTCGGGCATAATACCACCAGAAACGAAGAAGTCGGCGAGCTTATCAAAGTCGAGATTGAGCATGACATCAACAGGCTTCTCCAACTGGTCCATAATGAATCGCTTTAAATCCTCATCGATGACGGTAGCAGGGTCGGGGAGATTATCCAATGGCTCATAGACGATAGTGGTACGAGGCTCGTCCTTACGCTTATTGGCCAAAATCTCCGTATTGCCGACATCAACATAAACGTGGTTGTTGTTGATGTAGAGAGTAAAAGCATTAACGTGGTGAGAAGTCGAAGTATTCCCCTTGCAGAGAATAGGATTGCCAATCGGAAAGCGAATCTCCACAGTAAAGTAGCCCTTACGGACATCGAACCACTCGATAAGAGAATCCACAGTGAAACCGATAGGACCAAAGAGAGCTGAATCGAGCGGGTTCTCATGAGGAGTGGGAACATCGTTGAGCATCTCCGTAATCTCATCTCCAAGGAACTCATTAATGAGTGCATTAGCGGCATTGGTAGCCTTCATACGTTCTTCGGCGGCAAGCACAGCATATTGCGGAGTAATATCCTTAACGTTGCCGTACGTAATCGAGCAGAGCTCATCCATAATCGCCTCGCGAGGAATCGTGTCCTTGAGCTCCTTGTGGTTCTGCACACAGTAGTAGATGGTCTCCACCACGCAACCGTAGGGGCCAGTCAGCGACAACATGCCGGGAATCTTGGGAGCAGTCGTAGCGTTAATGTAGATGCCGCGGCGAGGGTCCCAGTTGGGGTCATTGTCGATAGGGTCGAGCACGCCAAGTTCGGCCCACTCGAGCTTATAGACGTATGGGTTGTTGAAAGGAACGATTTCCTTAGTGTCGTCTTGGCCGTTCCACATGCGGCTGAGCTTAGAGACAACATTGCCGTCGTTGGCCTCGGTAGCATTGGCATAGTCCTCCATGATAGAGTTCCACTTGGCGGCAGCGAGCTCGGCGATATTCTCGCGAAAGCCCTCGCGTTTGACAGTCCTCGTAAAGAAGACATGATACGGGCGAACTTGAGCACGGTTGAGCTGGTGGCGTTGGACCCTACCCTCAATAAATCCGTCCACCGCACGCACGTTGAAGACCATGCGAATCTGAACGCGGACGGGGGCGTTGTTCTCATACTGGCGGCGCAGTCCTTGGAGTTGGCCCAATTGGATAGCGATGCGATTGTTTAAGGTAGCAGCTTTACGACCCTTATTCTTGAGCTGTTCAGCCCTAACTCGGTTGGCCGCAATCTTAGTCTTGAGGTCGATGATGGTCTTTCTCAAATCCATCTTACTCTATTATAAGATAGGGTAAGACTTTTTCCTCAGTATATAAATAGGGAACAAAATATCTCTAATTAAAAAATAAATTAATTGTGGCTACTTCCTTGTTCGGAACTCGGCCCACGTGATGGGAATCCCCTTTAAGCAACAGCATGAGAAGCACCGGCGGAAAAAATAACAAAAAACGAAAATAAATATATATTGGTAATTATAGGTTGCAAAAAAAATGGCTGCGCTTCAAAAGCTATATGTAGACAATTTGTACCCGAGCAAGACGGCTTTCCTGAAGATTGCCAAGCAGGCCGGGTACGATAAGAAGGCTGTGGAGGCGTTCCTCGAGAAGAAAAACGAACAGGTAGTATTTAAAAAAATAACCCTCCCAGAAGGACATTATAATCACGATGCGTATGATGCAGCCTGTATGGCCGATTTGATGGATTTGACGAAATATTCGCGAAAGAACAACGGGTACAAATTCATATTGAACGTGCTCGAATGGAAGAGCCGATACGCCTGGAGCTTCCCACTGAAAACGAAAACACCCGTAGAAGTCGCACCGTATTTGGAACAAGTATTTAACGAGCTCAGCGAACAATTAAAAACGCCAATTAATCTTATGTTCATTAGGCTAATCGTGGACCAAGGTAGTGAGTTCAAAGGAGCGGTCAATACCTTATTGAAGAAATACGGCGTAATGAAGCTCGAGGGTATTCCCAAAGTGAGACGCAGTGCTGGCCCGGTCGAAAGATTCAACGGCACGCTATTAAAAATGATGAGCAGGATGATGGTCGCGCAAGGAAGTGAAAAGTGGGTCGACGAATTGCCCAAGCTCGTGAAGATTTACAATAACCGCATACACACCGGCATCAAGATGAAGCCCGTTGACGCCTTTAAGAAATTAGAAAAAGGAAGTTTAGATTTAGATAAGATGCCGAAAGAGAGATTTAAAGTTGACGACGTGGTTCGAATCGTGCAGGCCGTGGACATCTTCGACAAGAAAACGACGACCGAGAAAGTCTCGCTGGAAACGTACAAGGTAGTGCGATACGAAGGCTCAATGGTTGTTATTAAAGATAAAAATAATGATGAAATAAAGGTTGTTGAGAACCAGCTGGTGAAATCCGTGGAGGCAGAGGGAGACGCAGAGAATTTCCAAAAGGAGCGACGAGAACGGGTGGTGCAAAATAGGAAGAATCGCGCGAGCCGGAAACACATCAACACGATACACGAAGGCTACGTTGACGAAGAGACCGGAAGCGCTAAATTAAAAGCGAGAAATTTACCTACAGGAGGAGCGCCGAAGAGACCCAAGGTAGGTAATGTGCGGCTGCGAGATTATGTACTGGAGTAAGTGTGTGAATAGGACACGAGCGCGGAGAAACCAGAATGGAGGATATTTTTTTTATTTCTTCTTTGCTTTATCAGAGAACGCGGAAACTAAATGCCACGCAGCAAGATAACGGAAGTCCACATCGGTCATACCGTCCTCCCAGGATTTTGCAAGGCATTTACCTTCACGGCAAAGAGGGGCAGACACGACGATAAAGCTGTCGACGGGGGAACAGACGGTCTCGACGGCCCGAGTCTTCTTACCGCAGTGGCAACACTTCATACGCAGACGATACTCCTTGAACCAATCATTATTTTCGAGAAACCAGGTAGCCACAGTCTGAGGACCGTAAGCATGACCAGCGTCGTAGTCGCTAATAGTGGTCTGCAAGAACTTGACATCGGCACGGCCACCGCCGATAAAACTATCGGTACCGGCGCCCTTCTTAAGGCTCACAAAACCAATGGTGAGAGGCAACTCTTCCTCTTCCTTTTTGGAGGCCTTGGATGTGCTACGCGAGCGCTTCATAAGAGAATGAGCGGAGACGAGGAGACCGAAAAGAGAATGTGCTCCGTATGAGTCAAAAAACTCCAAAAGAGCAAAACGCCACGGTAGGAAATACTATTTGGGAAATAAGACACGCGCGGCACATGTGCTCCTCGTTTGCGCAACAAGATTTTTTATTATTTACTCAAGAGCTAGATATTCAAAATACACATCAACGAGCTCAGCAACGGCGCACACAAGGCCCAGCTCGACAGCGTAAGCCGACGTAATGTCGACGCCTTTAAAATTATTGGCGATGACCTGGAGGACTTCCAATTCCTTGTGCTTGCGAGCCTGAGTCAATAAGAATCCCACAATAGCGTAAGTATTGTTATAAAAATGATGGGCGATTTGCTGGCGGTCGATGACAGGGTCGTCCTCATCCACAGCGTTCACGACAGCTTGAACAGCCTCAGCGATATGGTGCGCGATTTCAGGCGCTCCCTCTCCGCTGCGGTCGTATCCTAGCATGAAGAGCGTCATTCTCTCAGCAGATTCCTTCTCCATGATGAAAGGGAACAATGAGTGTCCTATTCGCACACAATTTCTCGCCTCGATTTTTTTAGAATTTCTCCGCAACGTTCCAATTTCAACACACCCGCAAGAACGGAAACCAGGAAAAGGACCTTCATTGTGCTATTATGGCCAATAATACCGGAGCTCAAGTCCCCGCTGCGGTACAACCAAACGCTTTTACAATATTACTTTCAAAAGGCCACGCTCACGATTGGACTCTCTCCCAGGCGGTAGCGGCCCTCCGCAACACTGAGGCACGTGGCGTCGTTATCCAAGCGGCGCCCAACGTCCGGGGCGACGTTAACGCTGCTGAACTCCAAGCTTATGAGAACGAAGAAGAAGAGGACGATATCGACCTCGAGGAAGAGGCTCGGCTGCTGGCTATTATCGAGGAAATCTCCAAGCTCGACAAGGACCAAACGCTGGACCGCTATTCTCTGGAACGCGAGCGCGTCGTCATCTACGAAACCAAAATCGTGGAGCTCAAGGCTGAGATTACTAATCTCAACGCGTACCTCTCTCGCCACAAGAACTACGCGGCGGCGGCGGAGGCTCACCTCAAGACCATGATGAAGCCGGAAGGAAAGAAGGAGAAGAGATTAACCGTTAAGGGTCTCTCCGACAAGTTCGAGAAGGCTGAAGGTAGATTTGTGTTTAGTGGTAAGTGTGAGGCGTTGATATCCCACAATGGTGTTAAGTGTAATGCTCCTGTTGTACCTGGTTTCCACAACTGCCAGAAGCACATCAACAAACGTGCAGCGGAGTTGTTTGCCAACGGTCCCAACAAGGAAGCCCGTAAGCAGTAATTAATAAAACTGCAGTTTATTTTAAACAATCTGTGGAACCCCGCTGCGCAGCGTCATATTTCTCGCCTTGCGCTAACGCTCAGAGTTCAATAGTGCGTCGTGATGTATTGCCCGCTTATTTTTGCCCCGGGCCGGCGCCTTTC
>CAZLKS010000026.1:0-5200 GCA_964560145.1 uncultured Candidatus Saccharibacteria bacterium
GTCGGTCTGCCCAACGTCGGGAAGAGCACTCTTTTCAAGCTACTGACCAGTAATGACATTTTAATTGCTAATTATCCCTTTGCCACCATCGACCCGAACGTGGGCGTGGTTGCAGTACCGGACGAGCGAGTTGATAAGCTCAATGAAATGAGTAAGTCGAAGAAACGAATTCCGGCCATCGTTGAGTTTTATGATATTGCAGGCCTAGTTAAGGGTGCGGCGACAGGGGAGGGACTTGGTAACCAGTTTTTGACGCACATCCGCGACACCAGCGCCGTCGTTCAGGTTCTGCGCTGCTTCCCTGGTGATGAAATTGTGCACGTGGAAAACTCAGTTGACCCGATTCGCGACATGGGCATCATCAACGCCGAGTTGGCACTCAAAGATTTAGAAACTGTTGAAAAACGCATCGTGAAGGCAAACGCCGAGGCGCGCAGTGGTAAAAAAGAGGCGATTAAAGAAGTCGAGGTACTCACCAAAGTTAAAGACGCACTTTCTTCGAATAAATCAATTCGTGAATACGCCACTGATTCGTTTGTAAAACCGATGTTTTTGTTAACTGCTAAACCAAAGTTTTATTTACTGAACGGAAGAGTTGAAGACGTCTCACCCGAACTCAAAGCAGCAATCACCGCCGAGGGCAACGAATACGTTATTGCCGATCTCGCAACGGGCGCCGGCGTCCAAGAAGTCATCACAAAGGCCTACGCGATTCTCGGACTTATCAGCTTCTTCACCACCGGGGAGGACGAGACGCGCGCCTGGACAATCGTGAAGGGGGATAAGGCACCGCAGGCGGCTGGCGTCATTCACACTGATTTTGAAAAAAAGTTTATTCGTGCCGAGGTGGTAAGCTACACCGACTTTGTTGCAAATAACGGCTGGTCTGGCGCTAAGAGTAAGGGTAAACTTCGCGTCGAAGGAAAAGAATATGTTGTTGCTGACGGCGACATCATGGAAATCCTACACTCATAGGACAAACTAAAAAAGTTGAAGGGGCGCGCCAGCTGTCGCCAGTACGCCCCTCGCGTTCGTGATTCTTGTTCGGCTACCTGCCGACCCGTTCCACCTGCCAGCCGGTCTTCTCGTGCTTGCTGCGGCGGAACGAGTAGATGTAGCCAGGCGAGATGCTGAAATCCTCGACAATTCTCGCCGGCACCTGGACCAGCCGCTCATCCGCCACAGTACCACCAGCGAACGACCGAATGGTCATTAGGTAGTAGCCCTCTCCGTAGAGAACCGCGGTAAAGACGCGGTAGTTACCCTCGGGAATCTCGTCGAACTGAAGGGTTCCGTGAGAGACGACTTCCATCGTCTCAGCGGCACCAATCACTCTTCCGCGCTCATGCGCAACGGGAACCTCCTCCGTTCGCACCTCAGTTCGTCCATGTTCGTAACACCGGATGAACAGCGCGGCGGCCAAGTAGGCCGTCATGCCGGCGATTATCACCACGATGGTACCGACTTTCCAGACGAAGTCGCCGTTGACAGCAGGTTGCCAGCCAGTCGGGCTGATGACCATCCAGACCGCAACGAGAGCCAGCAGGATGCCCGCTAGACTCATCAGAAACGTATAGAGAAGTGTTCGTCCACTCACGATAGCCCCCTCGAGGACAGCCATTATTGGCATCCTAACTACATAGTCTATAACAGTAAAGCGCTTTTTTGGCAACCCTACTCACAACACCGCCGAAATTACTATTGACAAATAATCGATAAATATGTTATAAAATTGATGTTTTCGTCAGTGATCTAGCCGTAATTTTTATTGCTAGCTCACTGCCGAAATGGTAGTCATGCGTGGAATAATCCGCGCGTGTTCCCGTAATGGGAGGAGTGTCCATGTTCAGAGAACGGCACGAAAGTCAGTTTTCGGTCATGTTGGCCGAGGAAATTCTGAGAGCCGAACTGGAGACGACGCTCGGTGGGAAGGTCAACTTCTACCAGCGGGTCATCAAGCCCGGCAAGGTGGAGAGGAACTCCTCCTGCGAGGGGAATTGCTCCAAGCCGGAGATGGACCAGCGACACGGCGAGCTCTGGGAGCGCGAGGTCGAGTTCGAGTGCATCGTCGGCACGACGAACCAGGGCCTGGTACGCGTGACTGCTGGTTGCCGTCTCTACTCGGTTGGCAACCAGAAGAAGCCGGCACACTGGCAGCCCCACAAGCTGCATTTCGAAATCCGAGACTCTAACGGCGAGAGAATCGGGACTGGGTGCAAGTTCTACGCTGAGGGCTGGGTGGGTGACGGGTATCAAACCTGGCCTCACGCCAAGAATGCGGACAACCCCTGCGAGGAGATGTGCAACACACAGCTTTGCGTAGTCGTTCCAGGCATGGCCCCTGCACTCCACAAGGACCCGACACGCGACTTCCCGATCATGTAGCACCACGACCTCGAATCGAGCGACGCACCGCTCCTCGGGGTCGTTCGCATTTTAGGGTGACGACGTGAGAAAGGGTAGGAGTCCCATTACTCTGGTCATAGCGAGCACTTGAACCCTGCGTGCTCGTCTTGGCCAGAGTGATGGGATTCAGGCAACACGTGGCGTGATATACTGAATCTATGGATGTACTTGCGACAAGTTATCTTTTACTTTTCTTCATCATCGCAACAGGCCTGCTCCTCATAGGTCGCCTTGTGGAAAAAATAATATTGAGTCGCCGCCATGGTTGGGTTAAGTTACTCGTTCTCGTTCCACAGGGTCTTATTAACCCTTTCGCCGAACACAAACCTCACGAGATAAAGCAATCAGCCGAGCTTTATCGCCGCCTTAACGAACTCAACATTCCGTTTTCACTTGAAACTGCTGTTCATGGCATGGGTGAGGAGATTCATTTTTATATCGCAGTTCCCGTTCTTCATCTCCGCAAAACCGCACGCCTCATTGAGAGTCTCTGGCCAACAGGGTTCGTAACACCAATCGAGGACTACGAACTTTGGCTGACCGGACCAGCGACAACTCCGCATCTAGGGGTAGGATATCTAGCACAAAGCAGACCCTACTGTATTCCGCTCAAAACTGCGCTAAAAGGCCATTTCGAGCCGTTTTTAGGGGTATTAAAGCACCTATCGAGCCTGGCAGCGATAGGCGAGTCGGCCACGATACAGTGGACCGTTCGGAAAGCTGACACCCGCCTTATTACTGACATCGGTAATCATCTGGCAAAATTCCAACGCGGCGAATACCATCCTTCACGTCACGTCCACGAAAACTTCATTCTCACACCGCAAACCATCAAGGCACTTGAAGCAAAGGTTCGTTCGCCGCTTTTTGCAGTTAATTGTCGCATCATAACTGCCGCCTCCGCTGGTAACGCGACCGAACTTTTGAATAGACTTGTTAGTCATTTTGAGGCCGGTTCTGCTACAAGCGAGCAAGAAAATACATTTAAACTCATAACACCAAAACACGCAGAAAAAGTTATCGATGACTTTTTTGCTCAGCGTTTTGAGCCCTCGCAAGAAATGATTCTCACTGCTGACGAGCTTGCGACTTATTTCCATTTAC
Organism: uncultured Candidatus Saccharibacteria bacterium; assembly: GCA_964560145.1. Classification (GTDB taxonomy): domain Bacteria; phylum Patescibacteriota; class Minisyncoccia; order UBA6257; family 1-14-0-10-44-23; genus JAHFLF01. Next base: position 3,511 of record CAZLKS010000026.1, read on the forward strand.
CTGGCGCCACCACTGCGATACCAAAAATTAAGCGAAAAAAATAACATGACACAAGACCCGGGTCTCATCCATCAACACCTACGCAAACGTTTCGCAAACAATCTTGAGACGTATCCACATCCCGACAAATTTAAACGATTTGTCGACCGACTAATTTACGTTGTAAGCATCGTCGGTCCACTTTTTTCACTTCCTCAGCTTATTGAGATTTGGGGGCGACACAACGCTGCGAGTATCTCGCTGTTCACTTGGACCTCATACTGTGTCCTGACCACGATTTGGCTTACTTACGGCATACTTCACCGCGAAAAGCCGATTATTTACTCGCAATCCATGTGGCTCATCTGTAACCTTGCTGTAACCATTGGGGCGGCAATCTATTCATAAGCCCCCTAAATAGTATTTTACATTTCAGTCAAAATGCAGTATTATACTGCGGTCGCAGGTCGCGACTACTCAAGAAGCCCACGTTACGTGGGAGATCGGCAGACGCAATGGCAGTGACTGGCGAAGAGGTACGACTGGCGGTTGGCAAGGCCATGGAGTGGAATGGCTGGCTCCGAGGGGTCATCACCGATGACGTGAACTGGAAGACCAGGACGGCCCTGATGCTGAAGCTCCACGAGGTGGACAAGGTCATCGAGATGGACCGACGGAGTTACATCACGGTGAACGCCGTGAACCTGCAGGGAGACGAACGTAACCGTTGGTTGGCACGCGGCGCGAAGGCCGTTGAATACAACCGCACCGTGCAGTTCAGGGTCCTGAAGCCGCAGGACAAGGCACTGCAGGCACTCTACAAAGACGACGTCTTCGAGGTCATCGATGCCATCCAGGAGTTCATGGAGAAGCGATACGAACGCGCCCGGAGCCTGTCCGTGCGCCGAGCATGAATCCGACACCCCGCTCGCACAGGACGTGCGGACGGGGTGCTCGATTACCCTTGTCTGAGCCTATTTACGAGAGTATACTAGGCATGACGGCGCTCCTATAATATGGAACCGAAAAAGGCTCATACACTCCTCACGACACTTATCGTTATCCTTGGCTGTGGTGTTTTAGGCTTTATCTTCTATTATTCTGACTCGTATCGGGCGGCCACACCGCTCGTTTTTATTTTTGGCATACTCATCCTGCTCATTCCACTTATTAGTCGTACACTTACATTCTTCATCCCGCCACAGGCTCGTTCACTCGTACGTGCACACTTAAATGCGCAAGAGATGAAGCTCGATGAAGCACGCTTTTGGCGCGAGGGGATTCCGCAGCTTGTGACGAATCTCTATTTTGTACATTTGCGAAATTATCCAGAATGGATACATCTTAGCCGAGATTATGTGCCGTCATCGATAACAAATGCAAGTAGAACAGAAAAAGGTTGGGTCCGATTGCTGCTTTATTATGCCGACTACCTTTTCCCGTATAAAGAATGGGAGCTCAGTGGCGGTGCCGATACCTACAAGCAGGCTGTGCTACAAATCATTCGCGAAGGTCAAAACGTTTTAACCCTACGAGTTACCGAGACAGTCGACAAAAAGGGGATGTCGCACTGGGAACCAACCGCAATTGAGTCTTTCACTCGCGGATACTGGATTAAGGATTTAGAAAACCTAAAAGCAGAAATCGTTGCAATCATCAAGGACCGTGAACGTGAAGCCCGCGAAAGCTGACGTGCCCAAGCGAAGGAACT
>CAZLKS010000026.1:5300-10846 GCA_964560145.1 uncultured Candidatus Saccharibacteria bacterium
GTTACGGATATAGTTTCTTCGGTTTGCATGAATTACCCGAAGGGCGATACTATTAGGAGACTATGCAAACCAAGAAAGCGGCTGACAAAAAGAAGAAAACGGCAGTTGCCGACTTTTTGTACGAAGTTGGAATATTAAACGAAACGCCAAGAAGTTGGACCTTTTTTGCTGGCGGCGGCAAACAAAGCGTTGCCGAACACCTCAATCGAACGACATATATTGGCTACGTGCTTGCGATGATGAGCCCCACACCCGTCGATATGGCACTCGTATTAAAGATGTGTCTATTCCATGATTTGGCAGAGGCACGCACTTCGGATCTCAACTACGTACATCAAAAATATGCCCGCACCGACGAACAACTCGTGTTTGCTGAAATGACCGCACCACTTTCATTCGGTAAAGATATTGATGATGTACAGAAAAAGTACCACGAAAGAACAAGTCTCGAATCTCATATTGCAAAAGATGCCGACAATCTTGATTTTCTTCTTTCGCTATGTGAACTGTCCGACTCGGGCAACACGCGAGTTGTTTCCTGGATTCCTAACACCGTTAAAAGACTCAAGCTGAAAACCTCCCGCCAGCTTGCTAAGGATATTCTCTCAACAAAGCCAGATAACTGGTGGTTTGCAAAAAAAGATGACGAGTGGTGGGTGAATCGCAATGGAACAAAGAATTAAAAAGTATGACTACCTGGTTCGACACGCTTGTCACCATCCTTGGAGTCGCAATGTCTTGTGGGTATTATCCACAAGCCTATACGATATGGAAACGTAAATCTGCCAGCGAGATTTCCTTACTTTCATATAGCATTTTCTTCATCGGAACCTCAACCTGGACGATGTATGGATTCTATAAAAATGATTTAGCAATTATTGCCAGCTTCGTAATCGGCTGCGTGGGGTCTGCCCTTGTCCTCGGACTTACGGTATACTATCGTCATAGGAAAAAAGAGGTACATAATCAGTGAATCAGCTAATGAGCACACATATGCAATACGAATGCGACATCGTAAAGGGTCAGGGCCGCGGCAAAACAATCGTAAAATTCCCAACATTCAACCTCGCTATACCGGAGGGCTTTGCGCCTCGTGAAGGAGTACACGCCTGTCACGTATGGATTGATGGCGTAAAATATCGTGGAGCACTGCATTATGGACCGACGCCAACCTTCGACGAAACCCATAAGGTGCTGGAAATTTTTGTACTTGATTACGAAGATAAACAGCCAATTACGAAGTTGACCTTTGAGTTGGCGGCTTTCTTGCGTCCCGTAGCGACCTTCACTGACCCACAAAAGCTTCGTGAACAAATTGCCCTCGACGTGCAACGCGTTCGACGCGTTTTGCCAAAGTAAGAACCAATCGCATGAAAAATACCATTGTCATTATTGGTGCTGGACACATCGGTCAAGCGCTCAATACTATACTCGCTCGGCACAACACCGTATTACTCTGGGACACAAAAGAGGGGCTCGTACCTGAGCAGAAAAGCTTATCCGAAATTATTCCGCGGGCTGATATTATCCTGCTCGGCGTTCCCGGTGCGGCCGTTCGCCAAGCGACCGGAAATATCCTGCCTTACCTCACGCCAAATACGATAGTCACCACCTTCTCGAAAGGAATCGAAGCCGGAAGCCACGAGACAATCGAGCAGGTCCTCACGCAAACACTTCCATCCGGTCAGCCGCTCGCTTTCATCGGCGGGCCAATGCTGGCAAAAGAGATAGTCGAAGGGAAACCCGCAATTGGCGTTTGTGGATGCTCAAACCGCTCTACTTACTCGCGAATTAAGAAGGTTTTCAAGCGAACCGCGATTCGCATTGAGTACACAAAAGATATTCACGGCGTCGCCATCTGTGGCGTGCTCAAAAATGTTTACACCTTACCCGTCGGTATCGCTGCTGGGCTTGGACTCGGCAATAATGCGACTGGTTGGTTGATGCATCAAGGAATCCTTGAAATGCAAAAGCTCGTGCCGCTACTTGGTGGCAAAAAAAAGACGCTTTTCACCGCCGCCGGTCTCGCTGACTTCATTGCTACAGCGACGAGCACCCTTTCAACCAACTACCGAGCTGGCGAGGAAATCGGACGCCTTGGCAAGAGTGATATTCGCAGCGAGGGGATTGTCTCACTACCATCGCTTCTTGCTCTTATCAATACGCAACCAACAAAAACACCGCTCCTAAACTGTATTCAAAGAATAATTATCAACCATGAACAACCAGCCGCCGTTATCACCGAATACTTCTCTCGGGCAAAGTAACTATTTTCTTGTCCTCGACGTCGGTACCACTGGCATCAAGGCCCTACTCTTTGATGCGGACCTCGCGCTCGTTGGACGCAGCTACCGCGACATCAGCAAAAATAAGCCAAAAAGGGGATACGTCGAGCAAGACGCCGAAGAGTTTGTATCGACGAGCAAAAAGGTGCTTCAAGAAGTACTCGAGGACTCAGGAATTGCCAGCGAGCTCGTCACGAGTATCGGTATCACCAATCAGCGCGAAACAATCATTGCTTGGGACAGTGAAACCGGTGCGCCCCTCTATCCAGCGATTGTCTGGGAGGACACACGAACCGCTAATACGTGCCGACTCTTGCGACTCTTGGGCAAGAACCGCTTTGTGCGAAACCGCACAGGGCTGCCAATCGACCCCTACTTCTCCGCAACTAAAATAAGCTGGCTCCTGAAAAATGTCCCGGCAGTAAAGGAAGCTCTTACCGCGAATACTCTGAAGGTTGGCACAGTGGAATCCTGGCTTCTATGGAACCTAAGTGAAGACAAGGAGTTCAAAACAGATTACACCAACGCGGCCCGAACCCTACTCTTCAATATCAATAAACTTACATGGGACGCCGAACTTCTTCGACTCTTTGGTATTCCGGAAATAATTCTAGCAAAGCCCGTTCCGTCCGCCGACATGCATGGTATTTTTAAGAAATCAATTCTGCAGGGGAACACTCCCATACAAGCGCTTTGCGGCGATCAACAAGCCAGTATGTACGCAGCGGGAACCAGTATACACACAACTAAAATAACCTACGGCACCGGTGCCTTCTTGGTTCAGGTAATCGGTGCTTCACCGAAACTGCATCCGGCATTTTTTACGACCATTGTGCCAACGCCAAACGGTGGAATAACCTACGCACTCGAGGCGAAAGTCGGTGAGTGTGGAAGCCGCATAACCCCGGTTTTGGGGCAACCCACTAAACTTGCCGAGGTCTTTAAAACAATTGCAAAACAGGTATCGCTTTATACCCAAAAACTACCTTATAAGCCCCACCAACTCATAGCAGACGGGGGTGCAATTCGTAATCCACTTATGGCCGAGTTTCAGCATGAAGCATCAAACATACCCGTTCGTGAACAGTCTATCTTTGACGGAACGGGACTAGGAACTGCGAAACTACTCGTTGATTATTACGAGCGTGGTTCAAAGTAGTCGATTTTACGAAGCCACTCGTCGTGCTCCCATTCCCAAAGCGCCTTAGCGCCCAAAAAAGCGCGAAAATCATCTCGCCAGTTATGGAGCTCTTTGAGTTCAACAATGCCCTTGATTGGGCCAAACTCGTGCAAACCATCTGGACAACCATCCTTACGTCGGCCGAGATGCTTTGTTTTTTCGCGACCACCTTTGTTTCGCATCGTAGCACCGCAGCGCTCACAGGTCGTCGATTGATCAATACGCAGAATCCAGCGTGTCTCCAAATTCGAGAACTCGCGAGTCAGGGCATCCATGTATGCCGAAGTCTGAATACCATAGTCCCGATATACCGCCTCGGAAGTCTTAATATCTAACACGCCAAAACGGCCATCAATTTCAGCCATCGCATCAATAGTGCCGGCGTAACGATGTTCCGTATTACAAATGCGACGCTCGACGTGTTCGGGATTAACGCGCATTTTAATGCCGCTCGTTTTAAGGAATTCGAGAAAAGCACGCACCGAGGGGACGATTTCTGATGGCATATCACCAGGACGCTGACCAACGAGAATCTTTTCAACCGCCTCGTGCACCGCAGTGCCAAACACAGCTGACTTTTCGCTAATCTGCTTAGCACGTACGAAGCCGACATCCGCGTAAAACTTCAAAAGGGCCGGCTTAGCCTTCATGTCAACTATTCGGGTCACGCGCGGGTACCAAACACCGTCGATATCATACCCGCACTGAACTTTGAAGTCCTCTTCGTTTTTAAATTCAGCGAATGCCATACGCCCCATGTTACCATGACTACCTATATAAAAGAATATTAGAAATCAAGGCATATGCAGTGATACAATGAGTACATGCGGTATTCGAATTCAAGAATAATCATTGCAGCGATTGCTGGAATATTAGCAATAACCGCTGTCGCTGTGCTGTACTATCCAAGAAATTATTTAGCCGTAAAAAAAGCTTCATTCGTTGAAGAGCTTGACCCGAAGGCCCTTGCGGAATACGGTACAAGGCTAGCATTCAAATCTATTGACTCGTCCTACGACCAGATAGCAAATCCCTTACATGGTGAATTGTTCATAACGTTTACCTGTACGAATTTCGATTTCGGGGGCCTGATGTGCAGCGCAGGAAAGTTATCTATCGGGAAACAGGCAACAGGGGCACTCTGGACCGGAGGTAAGGTGCTCGAGGCCATGTACTTCCCAACGTATGGATACGATCGGGTGCGTACAAGAATTGCATGGGACGGAGACGATGTTATTGTATACCTCTTCGAATCAAAATCGACCGCATTCAGAATTTTCCGTATCCATAATCAGTTCTAGTCAAAAATGACAGAGGCGCGCCGCCAGAACTTGCCCGCGGTGCGCCTCGATGCAACTACTTCTTGTCGGTTCGGGGAGCGTACGCTCGCCAAGCAAGGACCGGGAACTTCGTCTTGACCTGATCTGCGTCGCTAGTCACGTACAACAGACCAGACTTGTCCATGCAAAACGAATGTGCGCGGCCCGGAGAAAGTGCAAACCAGTAGCCGTCTGAGGGGCGGTACCTGTAGTCGTTTCTGTCCCGAACGGCATCAGTCTGTGCCTCGTAGACGAAAGCGAGCTCATCCGCCATCTCTTGTGCGGTAATCGGAGAACCACGGGAAGCCTCCGCGGAGTGAATCGACCGCAGAACGTCCACAGCAGCGCTCTCGGTGTAACCCCGTTGCTCTTCCAGGTAATCCCAGGTTGCCGTCACCATGAGATAGAACCCGAGAATCACTCCCGCGATAAGGCACAGACGAACCCAATCAAGGATTTTCATGGAAACCTCCTCGTGGTGGCCCAAGACGAAACCGAAATAGACACTACCGAAATCTTACGTAAATAGAAATGCGGTGTCAATAAAACAATCAACAGAAAGTACAGTGACGGAACATGAAAAAGCGGGGGATAGAATGAGCACCATTAGAACTGCTGTGCCAAGTTTTTTGTAATATTTTTTTGAAATCATTTATTACTCTGCACACACAACGCTCAATAAAGCGTCTCTGGTATCGTGACCGTCTACGGATCAAGGGGGAGCCTGCTTTCCCGATTATATACCTGTCGCACAATATATGT
>CAZLKS010000027.1:0-10109 GCA_964560145.1 uncultured Candidatus Saccharibacteria bacterium
ACGGATCAAGGGGGAGCCTGCTTTCCCGATTATATACCTGTCGCACAATATATGTTTTACGACATATAAGCCTAAGAAAATACGGCTCGATTCAATCAAATCCAAACTACAAATGCTGCATCTAAATTCATAGTAATAGAACCCGGTAAGATTTTTGAAATGTACTATCACCGCTGCATATTCACCTATTCGAATTTCCTAATCCTCGACCTCAATGGATACACCCTAATAATTTACGAAAATAAAAAAATGCAACTAAGTTGCATAATTAAGAGGGTGGGTTGAGCCTCGAGTGCGACCTCGAAACTCAACCCGGCGCGACCTCCAATGGTTGGTGCCAGCCAGCATTCTCAAACGAGGCCGTTTGGTAAAGCGAAGGTGTGACCTTCGCACGAGGGAACGCATGATCACCCCCTCTCCGCGACTCGCACCCGCATGAGGTGCTGATAGTCGCTAACGAGAACGCTCTGGCACGTGCCTCTACTATTAGTATACAGAAAAATACAAAAAAACTACAAGGCTTTTCGAATTAAATCGACAACAAATTGCACAACGATGATAAAGAAGTGTCCGATACCCTTAAGGATGGCAAAAAAGTCGATACCAGCCTTTTCCTTAAGCCAGGTATTCACACCAGCAAAGAACCGACCTACGTTACCCAAAATACCATCCGCGTCGATAGTCGAAGAGCTGTTAGTCGTACCAATCTCGCCGGTAACGACTTGATTAAGCAGATTGCTGACTTGCTGGGTTGTACTAGCAGCAAATGGCGCCTGCTCAGTCTTTCCATTAAATTGAATGGCAGCGTTTACTGGTGTCACACATAAAAGCAGCGCGCTAGCAATAATACCAGCAAGGATTATTCTCATATCGAAATTATATCATAATCGGATGATTGCTACGAAATACGAAATGATACGAAAGTACGAACAGGACGCGGAGACGTCCTCTTCGTTGCGATTTATAGATAGTCCAGTGGATCAAGGGTGTAGCCAACGGGAACAAGACCAGCACCACTCACCTGCTGCAACTTTACCGTTGAGCTAAGATAAGCACCAAAGTGTAGATGTGGACCAAACGCATAACCGGTATTACCGGAGTAGCCAATAATATCACCACGCTTCACCTCGTCACCTGTTTTTACTATCTGGCGTGACAAATGAGCATAGATAGTACTGAGACCGTTATTATGTCGAATAAGAATGTATCTACCATACTGAAGCTTGCCGTTGTTACCGACCATCTGCGCAACACCGTCCTCAGCAGCTAAAATCGGGGTACCGACTGGCACACCGTAATCAACGCCATTATGAAAGCCATTCCGATACAATTTTCGCGAATACGGAGTGGTTCCGTACTTCTGGGTCAAAACGCCGCTCGTTGGTTTACCAAAAACGCCCGGTCTTTTCGATGGAACGGTCGATGTCCCATATTGTGAACGTAGCTGATTTTCAATGTCGCCAATCTCTTCACTGATGCTTTCTTGCTGCTTCTGTAGTGCCGATATCAGTTTCTGGTAATTACTTTCTTTGTCTTTCGTAGCAGCAAGAAGCTGCTGTCTCTCAGCTAACTGATCAAGAGCAATCGATTTTTGCACCTGTAGAGCCGACTTCTTCTGTTGGATTGATTGCTTTTTGCTTGCCGCAGCCGCCATCTGAGCCGTCAAACGATTGCGAAGCTCCCGAAGTTCATCCACCTCAGCAAGTAAACCGCCCTGGATATCAGAAATACTCTGAGAGTCAGAAAGACTTTGGGCAAGCGACAAGCCGGAAAGCAGCGGCAAGAGCATCCCCTCCTGTTCCTTTTCATGTAAATTCTGAAGCAGCTGCCCGACACCATTTCGTTTAATCTCAACCTCCGCTTCCTTAATCTCGATATCCTTCTGCGTGGTCGCCATGTCCTGCGCCAACTGCTGAATAGTCAGCTCACTTAGCTGAATGTTCAAATTAACCGATTGAACATTCGAGTCAATCTTGTTGATTTGCTGTTTTAAAGTTTTTCCCTGCACCTGCGTATCAGTCAAATTAATCTGCGCATCCTGAATTTTCTTCGTAATCGCGTCGAGCTGCTTTGCCTTTTCCTCAATAGCAGTTCGCAGCGCATCCGATGATCCCGTAGACGCCACCTGGGCAAAAACCACTGGTAAGTCAGTTATAATGAGTGCACCAACAAGCCAGAGAGCACCGAGTATTTGCCAGACTCGCTTCATGATTAGAGACGAGCAATTGCCTTAGTAATACGAGCAATGGACTCAGTCTTCCCAAGCACCAAAAGTAGGTCAATCGGCGGTGGCGATGAGTCCTTGCCGGAGAGAGCGACACGAAGGGGCCAGAGAACATCACCGCGGCCGTACTTTTCCGCCACCTCCATCACCTTCGGCTCGAGCGACTCCTTAGTGAAAAGCTGTTCCGGTAATTCAATAAGTAAATCCTTGATGCGAATCAAATTCTCTCGCGCAGAGGCAGGCGTGGACTTTTTCCAGGTAAGCAGTTGTGCATCGTACGCAGGAAGCGAAAACAGTGGTTCGGCAAGAGCACGAAAATCCACCAGCGTAGTAAGGCGGTCCTGCGAAACAGCAACAACTCGATTAAAGAACGCAGCATCTGCTCGCCAGGTTGGATCACTGAATTTTTCGTCAGCAAGCAAACTAGCCAACTGACTAACTGGCAACTGTTTGATGTACTGGGCATTAAAGAAATTGAGCTTATTCTTATCAAATGCCGCACCACCCTTTTGCACCCTATCAAGCGAAAAGTCTTTAACCATCTCCTCGAAACTCAAAATTTCACGGTCGCCGACTGGGTGCCAACCAATCAGAACCAAGAAGTTAAGCATAGCCTCAGGTAAATATCCTGCTTCGCGATACTCACGTACCGTCGTTCCGCCATCACGCTTACTCATCTTTCCTTTACCAGTAGCACTTAAGATGATTGGCAGATGAGCAAACTGAGGTGAGGAAATCCCGAGCGCCTCGGCAATCAAGAGTTGCTTCGGTGTATTAGCAAGATGCTCCTCGCCTCGAATGACGTGGCTAATGTGCATCGTTTCGTCATCGATAACCACCGCAAAGTTATACAAAGGTTGGCGGAGGCTTTTAGCAATCACAATGTCACCAATAAGCTCATTATCAAACTCAACCTCACCACGGACTAAATCCTTGAACTTTTGTTTACCGGACGGCACCTTCAAACGAATAACCGCTGGAGTTCCCGAGGCAATGCGAGCCGCAGAATCCTCTCGTGTAACAGAACGACATTTACCGTTGTAGCGCGGAGCGATTCCTTCGGCTTCGTGACTTATTTTTTGTGCCTCAAGTTCTTCCTTTGAGCAGAAACAATAGAATGCCTTATTCTCGTCGAGCAACCGCGCTAGTCTCTCGGCGTACATATCGAGGCGCTCAGTCTGGCGATAGGGACCGAAATCACCCTTGCTTGACCCATCCGGCATAATCCCCTCGTCAAACGTAATGCCAACCCAGGCAAAACTATCACGAATATCTTTTTCAAATGCTGGCGTCGATCTTTCTTCGTCAGTATCCTCAATACGCAAAATGCAGGTTCCACCCTTATTTTTCGCAAACAGAACATTATAGAGGGCCGTACGAACACCGCCGATATGCAAATGACCCGTCGGAGACGGAGCCATACGGACGCGAATTGGTTTTTTTGTAGTCATATTTTTGTTGTAGGTATTGTCGTTCTAAAAGCTTAGGATGACGCGGAAAATGGAACTCCGGCAGTGGCTAGAATGTCGCTAGCAATGTCACTGGCAGCATTCGGACGGTAAAACGCCTTCGCCGAGGTACGCATCGCAGCTGCGAACTCCTGATTATCAATGATTTTTCGCAGCTGAGTCATAACCAGACCAATCAAAAGATTAGGCTCCTCAATAATGACACCGGCGCCGGCTTGAGAATATGCATAGGCATTTTCGAATTGATGATTGTTCGCAGAACTTGCAAGTGGAATCAGTAACGATGGCTTACCACTGGCAGCTATTTCAAAGATAGAACTCCCAGCACGAGAAATGACAACATCTGCAGCCGCTAGGGCGCAACCCATTTGTTCATCTGATAAAAATGGCAACAATGAATACCGTTCCTTGAGCTGTTTGTCGAAATGTTTTGTCGTAAATTCGAACTCCGCCTTATACTCATCAAAATTATCCCTACCAACCTGATGAATAATTTCAAATTGAGTCAAAAGCGCCTGGGCATGATCCATAACAAACTCATTAATGCTCTGTGCGCCCTGAGATCCACCGACAATGAAGAGAATCGGCTTCTCATCAGAAAGATTAAATGCCTTTCGGCAGGCACCAGCCGACTGAGCAGCAATAACGGATTCACGCACGGGCGTTCCGACGAGATGCACCTCCTTATTTCCTTCAAAATACTTCTTGGCGTTTTCAAAAGACACCTCAACAATCGCAGCATGTTTTGCACTCGCTAGATTCGTCAGGCCTGGCACTGCATCGGATTCATGTATGACAACTGGGATTCGATACCAGCGAGCCGCGTAAATAATCGGCAAAACGCCAGGGCCAGATTTAGAGAAAACAACCTCCGGCATGAAAAAATAGAGCTTAAAAAGTGCTTGCACAAAACCCCAGAAAAACTTAAAAAAATCGAGAAAATTTAGAGCCGACGCATAGCGACGTAGTTTACTGCTGGCAATTTCCGAAACCTTAATACCTTGCTTATTCAAATACTCAGCGTAGTTGCCGGCGTCACCAAAATAACGCAAGTCCAGCTCAAGGCCTTTTGCCGTGACCTGTTCTTTGAGCTTATTCGCAACAGCAACGAGTGGGTAGATATGCCCTCCCGTTCCCCCACCGAGTAATAATACGTGCAGTTTGTCCATAGATACTTACTAGTATACCTCATATTCCCCTCTTATTTCATATTGACTTTCATATATTTTATGTTAAAAAATGTAAACTCAAATCCTTAAGACAAGGCCCGTCATTTAAATAAAAACGCCAAAGGCGCCCCACCCGCACTGCCCAACCTAATGGAGTGCAATGCATCGAAGTTTTGTGAATGACGCCCAGGGCTTCTCCGCAGGAGCAACTCACGGACCGCGACGGCGGGAGTGGTAAGACCAGCCGCTAGTAAGCGGATGAGTCTGGTGCTCTCGCGGGGAAACCCTGGGCGTCATTCACTAGTATGTTTCGAAATATTGACCGAAATACCCATCAAGGTCATAAACACAGCCAGATTCGTACCACCATAACTAATAAAAGGTAGCGGCGTACCAGTTAACGGCAGGAAACCGGTCATCGCCCCCATATTCACAAATGCCTGCACGCCAATTATTGAGGCGAAGCCAATCAACACTAAACGGCCGAACGGGTCGCTCATGTGCGAAGCTAAAACATACATTCGAATTACGAGAGCAAGAAAGAGAAAAACAAGGAAGCTTGAACCCAAAAAGCCAAACTCCTCAGCCGCGATTGCAAAGATAGAGTCACCGATAGGCTCCGGTAATCGATTCTTAACAATTGATTGTCCGTAGCCAACGCCCGACAAACCACCAGCACCAATCGCCGTCTTCGCCTGAATGCTTTGATAGCCCGCACCTGTTACATCTGCCTCTGGATTAAGATAAGTCAGCACGCGTTGAGCACGATAAGGAGTAATAGCAATAATCAGGGTAAGAATAACAATGCCAGCCGAAACAATCCCAAACAAATAACGCAACTTAGCACCGCTCATAAAATACATAATTAAGGAAACGCCGATAAGGATAGCGACTGGGCTCGTACTGTGCTGTAGCACCAAGATGCCTGAAACAACAGCCAGAACAGTGGCAAATGGTAGTAATCCAGAGAACAGCGATTTTTGCCGATGGTCCTTGAATGCAAGCCAGCTTGCTAAATACAAAACGAGCGAAAGTTTAAGAAACTCTGCCGGCTGAAAACTGAATGGTCCCAAGTCGAGCCAGCGAGTCGCCCCTTTCGCCGTGAAACCGAGCGGAGTAAAAACCGCTAGAACAAGCAGAAGTGAAAAAAGTAAAAACGCAGTACCAAAAATTTTATTATTGTAGACACCGTAATAAACACGAGAAGCTAAGAAGAACCCAACAAGGCCTATACTAACACCGTACAGAAGCTGATGCTTCAGAAAATAATTACCATCATCAAACTGTAGAGCGCCAAGGTGAGATGAGGCGCTCGCCAAAATAATCAGACCAAAAATAACCAGAAAAGAAAAAAGAACCGTGATTAAATAATCCGGCTGATGTGCTTTCTTTTCCGAAAGAATTCCAAAAAAACTGCTCATTAGCTGCGACGTAAGACCTTCCCGTTATACAGACCTTGAAAAGCACCGTCGCGCACAACCAGCTTCCCGCCAACAATAACATGCACCGCGCGATTATTACCCAACATAGCAACATCAGCGATGTTCCCCTCTTTAATTATTCCTCGATTCTTGAGATTAAATTGCTTCGCGGCTAAGCCGGTAATTTTCTGAATCGCCCATTCGATTGGCTTATGCGGCTCACTCTTTGCCAATTCAATAAAACGCGTAAATGTTTTAGCAGCCCGCTCGTTCTCGATGACATTCTTACCTTCGAGTAAACTCGGGCTATTTGACGCAACGAGACACTTTTCTGACATCAGAGCAGCAATGGTCTCGGAAAAATTAATATTTTTCTTGAAAACAACCGGTTTTAGTTTTGTCTGCTGCATTAGCATGAGCATAGCTTCAGGCACCTTCAGTTCCTGTCCTTGTGCATACTGGCCAATGGTCTTACCAACGAGATAATCAAAACCGGGTGCCCGAGCAATACTAATCTCTTCCGGCTGCAAACGAGCAAATGATTTAAGGAGTTCCTCACGATTCCCCGAGTCGAGCAAAGTGGCCTGCATCTGTTCAAGGCTCCCGTGCTGTGCCCATTCAGGCAAGAGCGTATACACCGGAACAATGCTGTAATCAAAGGGATACGCATCAAACTTAACGTCAGCTGTAGTTTTTTCAATAAGCCGCAGCGACTCCTCGAATTGATTCTCGTAGCTTTTAATAGATCGGAAGTGACTAATCAGAGTTCGCACGCCAGTTTCTTTTGCGATAGCAATCGTCTCGTTCACCGAACTAGTCATGCCATCACGCTCATTCCGCAAATGCGTAGCATAAACACCGTGAGCAGCAGCCGCAAGCTCCGCAAGCATTTTTATCTCTGCATAAGGAGTATTGCGAGCATGATTATAAGCAAGCCCAGTCGACACGCCAAAAGCACCTTCAGCCAGAGCCTGCTGAACCGCCGCCTTTAGCATCGCTAATTCAGGAACAGTTAGGTCGCGTAGTACATCGCCAAGAATTGCCCGGCGAATCGTCGCATGACCAACAAGCGTCCCGAAATTAACGCCAAGCGGCATCTTGTCGAGCGTCGTCAAAAACTCACCCATTGTATTCCAATCAACATTAACCAAATTCGTATCGCCCCATTTACGAATTGATTCAAGGGAACCCTTAATAAGCGGCGCCAGACTACTTCCGCAATGACCACCGATAATCGTCGTTACGCCCTGCAAGAGGAAATCTTGCTGAGCTGGGTCAGTAAACAGACTTAGGTAGTGATCTGAGTCGGTATTTACGTCGATAAATCCAGGAGTGGTCACGAGACCAGCGCCATCAATTACAATATCCGCTTTTTGGCTAGGAAAGTTTCCAACGCCAACGATTCGCTCGTCCTTAATCAAAACATCGCAGCGACGACTCGCTGCACCAGTGCCATCAATGACTGTGCTTCCTTTTATTAAAATCACAAACTTATTATATCATGCCTAAAAACGAACGCACCGCCGGCCCGAGGTGGGACGGCGGTGGTTGCGCACTTAAAGGGTGCCGAAGAGCGGCTCCTCCGTCGAACAGCGAGACCTGGCATCAGCCATGAGTATCGTCATGGCCTCGTCAAAGTCCTGCTTCGCCCGCCCGATGAGGGGATGCCCCTTCTTTTTCAGGCGAACTCCGACGTCGCGGATTGCTTCGTGCCGCGTCGGCCGCTGAGCCGCCGTGAGCGTCCGCTTGTTCGAAACGGCCTCAGCGTGAGCACCACCTTCTGGTGCCTCGATCACGACGATCGTGTCGACTGGATTCTTCCAGGCTGCGCGACGCTCGGCATCGACTGCCGCGCTGCGAGGCCGCGACTCACGCCCACGTCTCCTGCGACGGCCAGCTGCTTTTGGTGAGCTCGTATTGTCCTCCTTGCCCAAAAGGGCAGTCTAAAAAAAGGCGAGTCACTCGCCTATCCACCCTACCTCAAAAGAGACTATTTGACAATAATCCGACCCCAGTGTCCAGGGTGAAGCTGGTTATGGTATCCGTACTGCCTTGCACCACTCGGAAAGGCAAACCAATATGATTCACCAGGACCAACACCCTTTCCTTGGTTAAAAAGCGGATAATCATCATTTATCGGATATGGATCAGTCGCTACCCACATAAGTTCCGTGCTCAAATTACGAAAAACAACAACGCGATTTCCGCTCTCGACTTCAATAATGTCCGGTAAAAAGCCGCTATCCGTGTAAACAATCTCGTATGGCACGGTCCGTTCTGTAATTTCTGGAATAACCGCCGAGGATAGATTTTTCTTACCCTCTACATTCGAACGAGATGGTCGCGAATCAGCTTGAGGATAAACACGCTTCGCATCAGCGTTAACGAATGCTGCCTTTGTAGGGGTAAGTTCTGCTGGTCTCTTCAATTGAAACTGAACCGCCACTAAAAATCCGAGTATTAAAACTACAACGACAATCATTTCCGCAAATAAAGCTATGTCGCCTCGAATCGAACGGTTCATAGATACATACTACCACATCAAAAATAAAACAACCGC
Source organism: uncultured Candidatus Saccharibacteria bacterium (assembly GCA_964560145.1). Lineage (GTDB taxonomy): Bacteria > Patescibacteriota > Minisyncoccia > UBA6257 > 1-14-0-10-44-23 > JAHFLF01. Next base: position 8,844 of record CAZLKS010000027.1, read on the forward strand.
TGGAGTCTGGGGGTGTGCGTTGTTAGCTGCACACCCCTTGACGCGGTTGTTAGAAGAATGAAGTTTCGAAAGTACCTGATGAGGTATTCCGTACGAGCGCCAGAGGCACTCACTTCACGACTCGGAGGCTCCGAGTGAGTAGGTACACCGTAAACGATGCAGGTCACTACTATCTCGACCCACCGGTCGAACTCCGTTTGCAAACCAATCCGTGAGGACGGTTTGCGGAGTCTAGCCTGCGTGCCCGATAAGGGAAAACGCAGGCAATCCAGATATTTTAGAAGGGCGGACTACCCTTCCCGTTTATGTATACGTGGCGTGAGAGAACTCACTTAAACGGTGCACCACGAGGAATTACAGACAGTTCGGCCCGAGGGCCAGAACCGTCCGTCTCCTACCTTGTGTATACCATGTTATCATGAAAAAGTCAATTGACTGTAAAATGAATAATTTATATAGTGTGAAGCGGAGGTACACATGGCATGCACATGCTATGACGAGCACATCTGCGATACCTGCGAGAGAATTCTCGTCTTCAGGCTGACCCTGGGCAACGAAGAGCTAGAAGAGCGAATCGAAGAGCTCAGGAAGATGAAGCTTGTCAGTGGCGAATTGCTCGCTTCAACCATCACCATCTGAGACTCTGGAAAGGAATCGTCATGAGCCTCAGCGCACGAAAAAAGCGACTGCGACGTGGTCGTGAAATACGACAACTCATCAACCGAATCAGCCACGAACGCGGGCAAACCAACGAGGAAAAGGTTCTCGCTGCCTGCACCGATCCGTCAATCAGCAAGCCAAGCTGGTTCCTCGGAATCAGTCGTGCGAGTCCTGAATTGGACCGCTGCGGTGTCGACTTCCTGATCAAGACAACTGAAGCGGGCCTCGTTCCGCTACAAGTAAAGTCATCGTTCACGGGGCTGAAAAAGCACCGAGGGCATCCGAGCCATGACGAGGGCAACGCTACTATCGTGGTCTTCCCTGAAGACACCGCGGCAGCAATTGCCCAGAAGGTCGCTCGAAGCGTCGGTCACGCACGCACGATTCGCATTCAGCGACTCCGTGCCGCACAAAACACTCGCCCCGCCTCCTCCTAGGATGCGGGGCAGCTCATTCTCATTGACCGTATTTTGTTCGCGCGGCAATCGGGCATTTACTCATAAGCGGCAGTAGAATTGGTATTCTGCCGCTCTTGAGTAAAGGCCTGATGGCTCTTGGTTGTTACCGACTTGTCTGCGAGAACTTGAGCAGTGACAAGTCGCAATG
>CAZLKS010000028.1:0-3940 GCA_964560145.1 uncultured Candidatus Saccharibacteria bacterium
CTGGAACCGAGCAGTGCAGTACATCCTCTCGAACTGAATCGCACAGACGGCACTACTCCACGATGGGTAGTGCCGCTCACATTTTTATCACCTACGCGAGGGTACTTAACAAAAAGCAAAAACTAATATATTCTTTGAAAGTCTCGCGGTAAAGAGACGGGTTTACCCGTCTAAGCTTTAGCGAAGACGGGCTGTCGTATACCGGTAGTATACACGCTTCGGGTGCGTGTGGACTGGGTTCAATTCCCAGCAGCCCGACAGATGAAGAGTTGACCAGATAATCGGCTAGTCCGCAAATCAAAAAAACCGCTGACGCGGTTTTTTGATTACTACTTCTTCGGACGAAGGGTTGGGAAGAAGACTGTTTCGCGAAGTGGCTTATCAAGTAGTACAGCGAAAAGACGTTCCGATAAACCGAATCCAGCAGTCGGGGGCATTCCATACTCAAGCGCCTCAATAAAATCTTCGTCGATTTGCTGTGCCTCGTTGTCACCTGCTTCGCGCAATTTCATCTGCTCCTCGAAACGAGCACGTTGATCGACGGGGTCGTTCAGCTCTGAGAAGCCCTTACCGAGTTCAGTGCCAGCCGCAACAACCTGAAAGCGAGCAACTTTATTGCTACCGGGTTTCAAGCGCTTAGCGAGTGGTTCAACGTCGACGGGCGGATTGACTAAGAAGCAGGGCTGGATGAGTCCCTTGCGGATAGTTTTAAAAATCGCATCAATCAGGCGTCCCCGTCCGGCGTGCTGCGTAACATCGACGTCATGTGTTGCGGCATACTGTTTCAAATCATCTTCAGTTACCTTATTCAAATCAAGGCCAGTTTTTTCTTTGAAGATAGTAAAGTAATCCACCTTGGGCCACTTGCCGCCCCAGTTTATCGCATTGCCGTTACGAGTGGTCGTGAGTGAACCAGTAGTCGCCTCGATAACCTTCTTATAGGTCTTTTCAATGAACTTCATCAAGTCATTGTAATCTGCATAGCCCCAATAGAACTCGAGCTGGGTATAGTCTTGAAGGTGCTCGGCGTCGATTCCTTCGTTACGGAAAATACGACCGATTTCGAAAACTTTATCAAACCCGCCGACCATAAGACGCTTGAGCGGAAGCTCAAGAGAGATACGCAGAGTCATGTCGAGGTCGAGCGCGTTATGATGCGTTTTGAATGGCTCAGCATCAGCACCGCCAGGCGTCATTTCGAGTACAGGAGTTTCAACCTCGAGAAATCCCGCCTTGACTAACTCTTTTCGCCAGGTCGCCCAGAACATGGTTTTCTTACGAAATGTGGCGCGCAACTCTGGGTCGATAAGTAAATCCAAATACCGCTTACGAAGCTTCGTCTCAGCATCCTCGATGCCGAAGTGTTGCGACGGGATTGGTCGAAGTGACTTGGTGATTATACGAACAGTTTTGGCATCCACGCTTTTCTCTCCGCGCTTAGTGACGGTGAGTGGACCGCTAGCCTCGACGAAGTCGCCGATGTCGAGCGCATCTCGGGTTAATGCGAAGTTCTCCGCGTCGACTGCGTTGTCCTGCCTAAATACCACCTGAATACCCGCGAGTTCATCTTTAACATCGAGAAACATCAAGGCACCCTGTCCGCGCACCGCATACACACGCCCGGTAACGGTCACGCTCGGTTTTTGCGAAAAGCTATCCCACGCGGCCAAAATCGCACCAATGGAGGCCGTGCGTTTTGTCTTAGCCGGATATGGGTCAGCACCAGCTCCTTCGAGAAGCGAGCGCTTCTTCAGTCTTTCAGAAATGATTTCTTCTAACATAGAGTAATCGCGAATAATGCCAATCTAGGAGGTACTAATGCTAATAGTATACTACAAATTTTCGTGCCAACCCATTCGTGTTATTGCTCGTTCCGAATGCGTATGCTAACTGGCAGATGAGCAATTACTACTGGATGCTGGCGATGGTGTACTTTTGATCACCAACTGGCGCCTTGATTGTCACCACGTCGCCAATCTTGCGACCAAGAAAGGCTTTACCAATGGGAGACTCATTGCTAATCATGCCGGATGCCGGCTTTGCCTCATCAGCGCCAACAACCGTAAACTTGAAGCTTTTACCGCCACGCTCAGCCTCAAAAGTGGTGCCGATTTGCACGACCTTCGTGCCGCGAGTCATGGTAATAATCTGAGAGTTCTTGATAATGTCTTCGAGCTCAGAAATATGAGTTTCCACAAACTGCTGCTCATCACGAGCCTCCATATATTCAGAATTCTCGGACAAATCGCCGAGCTCCTTCGCACGCTTCAAGCGGTCAGCAACCTCCATACGACGAGTCGTACGATACTCTTCAAGTTCGTGTTTTAATTCTTCGAGTTTCTTTGCGGTAAGATAGTGCTGCATAAGAAAAAGTAATTAACCTACTAATGTATCTCTCGATGACGGGGAACGCTTTCGGTTGTGAATTTTATCACGAATGCCTCTGGCTGGCAATAAGCAGCTATTTGTCACGCTTTTGCGACCTCAGATTCAAGTACATTCGAATATATTCAACGAGAAGTTGAAACGACGAACGCGAGTGACTTTCACTACTCCGGCTCCAGAAGACAGGAATTTCCTTAACTGTCAGTCCAAGACGTTGGGCAATAGCAACCGTTTCAGTCTCAATTGCCCATCCGTTACTTGAACACCGTGGAAACACAGTATCGGCAGCGTGAGCTGAAAAACATTTGAATCCACAACCAGTATCATTAATTCGCTTGGTGAAGAAGACGTTAATCAGCATGCGCTTGCCCGAACTTCGAATACGCTCAAACCAGCTTGGCATCGGGTCAATTTGGGCTCCGTCGATAAAACGCGAACCGATGACAACATCAAATGCGAAACCATCCTTTGCAGATATATACGGGTACATCTTCGCAAATTCGATGATGGTAGTAGAGTTATCTGCATCCATCACCAAGCGATAGGAACCGCGTGCAACTTTCATCCCCTCTCGAATCGCAAACCCCTTACCTTGATTTTCAATGAGCGTGACAACTTTGAGATTCCTAATAATCGATTGAAATCGCTTAAGAATTTCGCCCGTATTATCCACGCTTGGACTAAGCACGACGATAATCTCCGAAGTGAATTCCTGCGCAGACAAATGACGGTCAACATCAACCAGCGTCAGTGGCAGCCGACTTGCCTCGTTCCAGGCGGGAATTATTACGGAAAGATATGGACGGAGCATATAAATATGTATGCAGTTAATCAGTTCTAAGCTCGCCGAAGGATCAATAAGAGTTACGCATTCAGTATATCACGAGCTGATTAATCGCTCGTCATCAGTTACACCTCGAGCACTTCTTCAGACTTTAAGGCACGAAAATCCGGACATGCCTCACCAATGAATCGCTTCGCAAGGGCCGCATTCGTCTGAGCGGCAAAGTCCTTCAACATGCCGTCATGAACAGGAATGATGTGTGCAGGCCGCAGCTTAATGGCTAAATCGAGGGCCTCCTTACGAACCATCCAGGGTGCAGCAATCGGTAGAGCAAGAACCTCATACGAATGATTTGTCTCGAAGTGAAGTGAATCACCAGGATGCAAAAGCTTTTCACCGATAATGTAACCAACGCTCTCCGGCGCAGGAGCGGTTAATCGTGGGTCGTGTGGCGCGGTGATTGCAAGGACACTCACCTCACCAATCAGTACCGTTTGCCCTGGAACGATTACCTCCGCCGTAATCCCAGCCGCAGAAAGTGTTGCAACGGTGCTTTTTGAGCCAAAAATATGGGCTGGTTGTATTTTCCTGATTGCATCAATGTCGCAGTGATCACTATGATTGTGCGTGATGAAAATAGCATCGATTGGTTTCAGCGATTCTGGCGTTATCAATTTTTCAGCAAAAGAGTAATCCCCTGGATCAACAAGAATTCGCTTTCCTTTTTCTTCAATCAAGAGGCACGAGTGCAGAAGTTTTTGAATCTTCATA
>CAZLKS010000028.1:4040-10072 GCA_964560145.1 uncultured Candidatus Saccharibacteria bacterium
CTAAGAATGTCCTAATTTCTCCAAAATCTGCGCGAAGATTGCTGGAGGTTTCTGTGAGGCGTCGAGGGTTGATATTTCGTAACCGCGCTTCTTCAGTTCGTCGATAACCGGCACAGTCAGCGTAGTGTAAGCATCGTAACGAATTTTATACGTTTCCGGACTGTCATCAACGCGAATTTTAAGTTCGCCTTCACAGATGGGGCAACTCGTTAAGGGAGTGCCACCAAGAATAGGGGTCGTGCATACCGTGCAAGTACGACGGATTTTGTTACGAGCAGCGGCTGCCTCTGGTTTGATGTCGAGATAGAAGGCATGAATATTTTCTTTACCGTAAAGCTGCTCAAGAAGCGGCACAAGTCCCAGCGTTTTTTCGTCGCCAAAAGCCTCGAAGTGGATGCGCGGTGAACCGCTGTAAACGATACTCATGCCGGCGTCAGCTATTTTTTTTGTTTCAGTTTTGAATATTTCCAGTAGCCAACTCGTAGTGTTGAGCTTGCCGGAGGCGTTCAGCGCTCGTTCGCGCTGAATAATTGGGTCGTTTTGATTTGCCGGATCATAAAGAATACCGCGCAGGTATTTACCGCTATCAAAGTGATAAAAGCCCTTGGTCCAGGCTAGTAAATTCGCTTGAGTCCCCTTGCCAGCTCCCGGCGTTCCGAAAATCATGACTGCAACGTTTTTTCTCATAGTATTATTCGCGGAGTGTATATCTCCATATATTAAGATATACTAATATAAATCAATGCCAGTGTCTAACCGTAAAAAGATTATTGTTATTGGGGCTGGCTTCGGCGGGCTACGGGCGGCTTTAGATATTGGCAAAAAAATCGCTAACCAAAATTTACATGAACGCTACGAGGTCGTCCTGATTGATCAAAACTCGTATCACACCTACACCCCAACACTCTACGAAATAGCAACAACCGACGAAACGCTCGCAAGCCAACTCGATCTCAAGAATCTAGTAACAATCGATATTAAGAAAAGCACCGGCAATCTTCCCATCGAAGTCGTCCAAGCAAAAGTTTACGAAATTAACACTCAGACGGGTGATATACATTTCGAGCACGGCACCCGTATTCAATTTGACTATCTCGTGCTCGCACTCGGGTCGCAAGTAAATTACTTCGGCATTCCAGGACTCGCCGAATATGCCTATACGCTTAAGACCGTCTACGATGCACTCAAACTTCGTACGCGATTGATTGAAGAAGTAGAGAGTCCAGCGTGTCGCCTCCTACGAATTGTTATCGGGGGCGGCGGCTCAACCGGTGTCGAATTGGCCGCCGAGATTAAGCTCGCACTCTCGCACATTCGACGGGTTGCCACGGGGGAATGCGGCGTTGAAGTCACTGTTATCGATGGCGGAGCGACTGTTCTCTCACCGTTTGGCACACGAATTATCGCTGCAACAATCAAACGATTTAGCACATTAGAGATAAAAACGCTCACGCCCGCACGAATTACCGGCGTCACCGAAAGTGAGATAGAACTGGAAGACGGCACACGCGCTCCCTATGATGTTCTCGCCTGGACTGGCGGTGTCACCCCGAATCTACTAATGGCAACGCTCAAAATGAAAAAAGATATTACTGGTAAGCGACCGCTTATGTCGGCAACTCTCCAGGGAATGCCCGAAACAACAGAAGCGCCTTTTCACGGCTCCATCTATGGCGTCGGCGATGCCGTTTGCTTCATTGACCCAGCCACCAATCGCCCGGTTCCAGGTGTAGCACCAGCCGCAATCAAACAGGCAAAAATCGTCGCTCACAATATATTCGAAGAAATCCGCCTCGCCGAAAAAATCACCACGACACCGAAGTTCAAGGTCTATAAACCGCAAGTCTACCCATACATCGTGCCGGTTGGTGGAAAATTTGCAGTGACGCGCTTCGGACCAATCGTCATCTCTGGCTTTGCAGCCTGGCTACTTAAAGGACTCGTCGAAGGCAATTACCTTTTCTCCATCCTGCCGTTTTTTGCAGCACTCAAACTTTGGATGAAAGGACTCTGGATTTTCATGCGCAACGACCGGCTCGGCTAGTCTAGCGAATCTCCGCACCAAACTGCTTTCTTGTTTCTTCAATCACTTTGTTTTGAATCGGATCGATTTCCTCCGTCTTAAGCGTACGTTCAATACTCCGATAAACGATATGGTAAGCGTAACTGATTCTATCCGCCCCGAATTTTTTATCATTCTCGTATTTATCCAGCAAAGACACCTCCTCAACCATATCACCACCGATATCCCGAATTAAGTCGAAGTAGTTATTGGGTACGAAAGACTTTGGCACAATAAACGAAATGTCGCGACTAATTGCTGGGAACTTACTCACCTCTTTGTAGACTGTCCCAAGCTTAAGCTGTTTCTTGACGCGCTCATCAGTTGACCAAAGTAGACGGATGTCTGGCAGCTGCATACCCACCATAGCGAGTCTCTCTAAACCAAAACCGAAAGCCCAGCCGGTGTAGTTTTGAACGCCAAAATTGGCGAGAACGCTTTCGCGAGGCACGCCAGAGCCAAGCATTTCCAGCCACTTGCCGTCTTTTTCGATTTCCATTTCCATGGAGGGGTCGGTGTACGGGAAAGTATCTTTATTAAACCGGTTCTTGACCTCAGCACCGAAGAGACAGTGCGAGATGTCAGTGAGTACGTGTTTGAGTTTTTCTTGCCACTCAAGACCGATTGACGCTTTATCCGTCCCGTTCATCGGTGCGAACCAAGCACCACCAAACTGGTGGAAAACGTTCATGTGGCGATTATCGATTTCGTCCTTGCGATAAACCTTGCCGTAACAAATTGCACCAAACGATTCGCCGCGTTTTATTTTTTCTTGAATTTCCGGCAGCGTTAAGTAGTAGTACCAAAAGACCGTGTCATGGGTACGCAGAATGTTTTCCTCGTCAACGTAATAGGTATCGCTTTTACTACGGGCGGCATGCCCTGGAGGCATATTAAAAAGGTCAAAGGTGATATGAGCCGGAACAATCTCCGGAATTTTAATAATGTCCAGATTCTTGAGACTTGGAGCCTCGATAGCCTTCTGCACGATAGCATAAAGTGGAGAATCCGGTGTTCGGGAAAGATCCGGCATCGCCATAAAGCGACGCATACGAACAGCCTCAGCGTCAGTTCGTTTATTTAGTACTTCGAGCGCTTCTTTCTCTTCTGGAACAGTAATGACAATTTCTTTATGCATAAAAATGTGTGATGTATTATTCCCCTACCCGATCAGCTAGCTGACTACCTACCTGACTAATTGTCTATCCGCCCGCTGTTTCTCTGCCCTAGTACCAGGGGTGGGAATCGAACCCACACTCTCCGCGTTATGAATGCGGGGCTTTGACCATTAAGCTACCCTGGCTTTTGCTTTTATATTGTACAAAAAAGTATCCATTAAGCCAAGTATCTCATAAAAGAGCTCTGAACTCTTAAGGACTCGCAGTGTTAGAACTCCTAGGTATGTGTCAGCGTTTTCATACTGCTTTTCGAGACGCGTTTTAACGAAAACAGGATTGTTGAAACAGCTCAAATCAATACCGATGGCATTATGCCATTTTTCTTGGATACTATTGTATCGGTTGCGATGCATTTCATTAATGAAAACACGGCAACGTACTTTATTTTTTTCAACATTCAAAACTTCAAGCCATTTGAGACAGGCGTTGATGATAGCAGGATTTGAATTCGTGAAATAGAACTGGCGCTTTGTTTTACTTCCTTCTCCCAGGTAAAGACCCAAACCGAGCATCAAAATATCACGGCTGGACACCTCCCCAAGTACACTACCTGCTTTATCATGCCAATACTTGATTCTTTGCATTCGTCTTTTACTATTCATCATTGCCCCTTTCAATCTGCCGGCATAAGAACCGCTAATCATTCGATTTTCGAGTTTGACAATGTGCGCTCGCGTTAAGACAACACCCCTACACCAAATACTCACAGTACTCTTAGAAACTCTTAAAACCTTAGCTATTCCTGAAATACTCTCGCCTCTTTTTCTCATGTCCACTGCTATCCTTCGTTCATTAGTTTTAGCCATAATCGCATCATACCTCTACTCTTGAGTTGTCGCAAATCAACAACAAGACGCCATTGGGGGCGTTTTGTTGTTTCATGTTGCGGGAGAGGGATTCAACCTTCGACTCTTGTTCGCGCCAGTCGCGCTCACAAGGTCTAGGCACCCTCTCCTTCGTCCCGATAGGTATCGGGACTCGGTCCGACGAGTTCGAATCTCTCCCCCTAATTGCAACCCAAAACAATAAAACGCCCTTGCGGGGGCGTTTTGTTGTTTCATGTTGCGGGAGAGGGATTCGAACCCCCGGTCTTCTGGTTATGAGCCAGACGAGATGCCACTTCTCCATCCCGCTGTGCTATATTATACGGATTTCTTGGTTTTCCACAAGTACCTATTGCACATTTCAGCGTTTTATGGTATTATTGACCCCATGACTGACGTGACCAAACCAAAACCAAAGAAGCAGCAAAAGATTGCAATTATCGGATTTAGCCGCGAAGGCCAGTCTATTCTTAAGTTTATTAAGAAGGCAAAGCAGTATCGCAAGGCTGAAATAACGATTCTCGATAAAAATCCCGAAATCAAGGTGCCAAGGGGCATTAAATCCATTACCGGCCCTGACTATTTAAATCATGTTCAAAACTTTCACGTTATTTTTCGTTCTCCGGGAGTCCCGTTCATGCGTCCTGAAATTCAACGAGCAATTAAGAACAATCGTGTCTGCTCAAGCGCCACAGCACTTTTTTTTGAAGAACTACTCTCGCTCAAGAAGCGTCCGCTCATCGTCGGCGTGACTGGCACTAAAGGCAAGGGCACAACTTCAACGCTTATTTATGAGTGCCTAAAGCAGGCGAAGGTTAAAACGGTCTTGGCTGGTAACATCGGCAAGCCAATGCTTGATTGCTTAGCAGCTGCAAAAAAAGCAAAAGTTGTTATTCTCGAACTCTCGAGCTTCCAATTGCAAGACCTGAAATACTCCCCCGACATTGCCGTCGTACTCAGCGTGACCCCCGACCACATGGACGCCCATCAGTCTTTGGTTGAATATTACAATGCGAAAGCACAAATCGCCGCCCATCAAACGCGCGACGGCATACTTTACTATTTGCCAGACAACATTCCATCATCCGAAATAGCGCGTCAATCAATTGGTAAGAAGTCGCTGATTGACCCAGACCAATTCACGCTCTTCAAACAAAGCGACCTGAAGCTTCGTGGAAAACACAACTACGCCAATGCCGTTATGGCTGCTACTGTCGCCCGAACACTTGGATGTAGCGACGAAGACATCGTTAAGGCGGTAAAGAAATTCAAAGGGCTTCCCTATCGTCTCGCCCACTCACATACTGCTAAAATCTCGCCGGCGGCCGAGGTGCACTTCTATAATGACTCAGTCGGAACTAATCCGGAAACTGCCGCAGCCGCAATCAAGTCGTTCACTGAGCCGATGGTCTTACTGGCCGGCGGCAAAGACAAGCGACTAGACTACGGCACCCTTCGTAATGCGCTGTTCCGTTCGCCAGTCTTTGCTGTTGTGCTGTTTGGTGAGAATCGTGACAAAATAGCGGGCGGCCTGCATGGTCTACCCATTCAAATCGAGCTTAAGAATAGCTTTGAGGCGGCAATCACGACCGCTGCCACGCTTGCACGCAAAAAGGCGGTTGAGCTCAGTACGACCTCTGTGGTACTCTTTTCACCGGCAGCGGCCAGCTTTGATATGTTCAAAAGCATGTACGACCGCGGCGAACAGTTCGACCTGATTGTCAAAAAGACAAAGATTTAGTATCTTTATATGACTCAGCTCCACAAGAGCCGAGTCACCTGCGGGTGTAGCTCAGTTGGTTAGAGCGTCCCCCTGTCACGGGGAAGGTCACCGGTTCGAGTCCGGCCATCCGCGCATCAAGTAGTAGACTCTCACCGGTTCCCGGTTGTCGCGAGTACGCGACACTTCGTTTTGTTGCTGCTCAAGTTCTCGCAGACAAAACGGGCGCGAGTCCGGCCATCCGCGCA
>CAZLKS010000029.1:0-9479 GCA_964560145.1 uncultured Candidatus Saccharibacteria bacterium
GCGACCGCACCCACTCTTCTTGGCTTTCATCAAAGCTGCTGCCAAGGACTAGCCCGTGTCATCCTGAAGTAAGCCTGCCTGCCGGTAGGTAGGAAGGAACTACTTCTTCCTAGTACACCAACATGACAAACGCTCGATACCTCGCTAGTATTAGGGTATGTTGATGCACGTATATGGTGATGATTCTTACCGGCGGAATCGTGCTGTGCGAGAGATTATCGCTAAGTACAGTAAAAAATATCCTGATGGCGTTGTTCAAGTTGTTGATTTCCTGAACGAAAAAGCACTAGAGCAGCTGACGAGCTTTATCGGTGTGAATAGCTTATTTGCTAAAAACACACTGATTATTGTTCGCAGTCCCGAAGAAGGCGATAAGAAGCTCGCTAAGGTACTCAAGGAGTTTCATGAGAGCGAGCGGGTGATTGTTTTTGTAATTTCAGATAAAAAACTCCCCAAAGATTTCGCGTTTCTTTATGCGGACGGGATTGGACCGGCTAAGGCTGAGTTTAAAGGGCTTGAGGGGATGAATCTGCTGAAGTTCTTGAAAGCCGATGCCGCAGAGAAGAACCTTTCAGTATCTGATGAGCAACTGAGAGTAATCGGCGAGGTTTACGACGGGGATACGTGGGGTGCGGTGACCGAGATTGAGCGAGTGGCAAGCGGCGGGGCGGTGGCTGAGAAGAAAACCGCGTTTGATTTTATTGGCTTGATTCGAAGCATTGTCGGCGGCGGCAGGCTCGAGGCAAAACTCAAAGCTCTTTTTGTCTTGTGTAAATATGACGAGCCAGCCAAAGTATTTAATATGGTGGCTGCGTTCGCGAGCGGTAGAGACAAGGTGCGTATGGCGGACTACGATATCGCAATCAAGGCAGGAAAGTTTGAGTATGAAGAGGCGTTGCTCGAGTACGTGCTTCTCAGCTAAAAGTAAAAACCGCCGAACCGGCGGTTTTTACATAGGAACTTTTATTTCTTTACGGCAATTCGTTTGGAGAGGCGGGACTTCAAACGGTTGGCATGATTCTTTTTGATGAGCCCAGTTTTAGCCGCCTTATCAAGCTTCTGAAAAACGAGCGAGAGCGTTTTGGTGGCTTCATCAAGCTTCTTGCTTTCGGCGAGCTTCTTGTAGGCCTTAAGCGTCTTTTTCAGCTCGGCGCTCTGAGCGACATTTTTAGCGTGACGACGAACATTTTGACGGAGAGCTTTTTTGGCAGTGCGAGTAACAGGCATAGTTTTGATTAAATTTGAATAGCAGTAGTTTACATTTTATTGACAAAAAATGCAAGAGAGGGATACTAAAAGCTACACAGTAGCCGTATTAAACGTCTCTTAGGTGCTCGGGGTGAGTACCAACGATGCGTTGTGGCTACGGAAGGAGTGGGGATGGGGAGACCAAGGAAGATACGGAAGATGGCGACTAGGTTCTCGCCGGACGAAGGGGATCCGTTGCAGGACCAGCTCGACCAGCTGCGGCAGGAGAGAGCAGCGGCGAGGCTCGCTGCCGTCATCGATGCACCACGTCACCGAGGTCTGCGCCTGCTACCGCCACCACCGAAAGAAGACGCAGACACGGCACTCCACGGGCCGGGAGGACGTCCGACCACTGTGGGCGGCGACCTCTAGCACCGACGCGACTGACGCCGACCGAGACATCTCGGCCGGCGTTCGCATTCTCAGCTGTAGGGGACAGCAAGCGGGGGACTATTCCCTCTGCCCCTTCTGTCGTTCTCGGCTTCGTTTGTCATCCCGTGCCACGACACGGGATCCAGGTCTAGCACGATATGCACTCAAATTGCTTGAATACGGAAAGATGCCGAATATAGCAGGGATGGATTCCGGATGATTACTCCGGAATGACAGAAAGAGGATGAATCCCGTGTCCCTTCTTCGCGGAGGCTACGCAGGGCAAGCGTGGCACGGGATGACAACTGGAGACCACTTCCCAAAAGCAACATCGTCTTGACAGAGAATACAGAAGAGGAATAATAAGTTATTCAGTCGAAATAACCCCGCTGTTTACAATTCGCTCTAGGCAGGGCGAAAACGGTGGGTTCTCGACTGGAGGGGAGAGCAGATGCCGAACAAGGCAAAAGTGACGAAGCCGCCTCAAGAAGAACGATGGGAGCCGGTTCATCCAGCCGGAGCTCACTCGAGTCCGAAGCCGGAGGAACCGAGGTTCCCTCAGCCCAAGGAGCCGGTCAAGCGCACCAAAGGCGACGAGCCCTCACGGGCCGGTTGCGATCTCTAGCACCGACGCGACTGACGCCGACCGAGACACTTCGGTCGGCGTTCGCATTTTAGTGCAATTATCGCCGAACTCTTTTATACTGTGGGTATGATTTATAGCGTGAACGGAGTTGTTAAGCTCAAGGCGAAGGGGTTTGTGGTTGTTGAGGTGGCTGGGGTGGGGTATAAACTCACCTGCCCACTTTCGGTTCTCGCTCGACTGCCGGCTACCGGCGAAACGGTGTCGCTTTTGACTCATCACCACGTGCGCGAGGATGCGAGTGAATTGTATGGTTTCTTAACTGATTCAGAGCTCTCGCTTTTCGAGTCACTCATTTCAATTAGCGGAGTTGGTCCAAAGTCAGCCATGGGCATTATGGGAGTGGCTGCCACTGAAGAAATCATCGCGGCAATCAACGAGGGTAGAATCGATTTACTAAGTAAGGCCTCGGGGGTGGGTAAGAAGACCGCCGAAAGAGTTATCTTAGAGCTTAAGGGTAAGCTCACTTTTGCTGATACTGGCGGCACGATTCATAAGATGGAGGGTGATCTTGAACTCGAAGAAACGTTGGTCAGCCTCGGGTATAGTAAGGCGCAGGCAAAAGCAGCAATCGGTAAGCTTGACCCCCAACTCGTTGATTTCAATGACAGATTAAAGGCGGTGCTTAAGGAATATAAGAAATAATAATTGTGCTACGAAATACGAAATGGGCACGAAAGTACGAAAGGGAGCCTTAGACGCATTGTTCGTAATTTCGTATCTAGTTCGTATTTCGTAGCGAAGAAATATCATGCTTTCTCAAATCAAAAATCTATATCATTTTGTGCTTGCTTGGCTTGGTGATGTCTGGTACGGACACCCATCACGTCATCTTTATGTCATTGGAGTAACCGGAACAAAAGGGAAGTCAACGACGGTTGAGTTGCTCTCATCGGTGCTCGAAGCGGCCGGCAAAAAAACCGCTTTTTTGTCGAGCGTCCACTTTAAAGTCGCAGGAACGTATCAAAAAAATGTAACTGGGAATACTATGCCAGGCAGGTTGACGATTCAGCGTTGGCTCAGGCAAGCGGTTGGTGCCGGTTGCGAGTACGCCATCTTAGAGGTGACTAGTCAGGGCGTGGTTCAACATCGCCATCGTTTTATTGACTTTGATGTTGTGGCGCTGACCTGTTTGCACCCCGAGCACGTAGAGTCACACGGTTCTTTTGAGGCGTATCGTGATGCGAAGGCGAGCCTTTTCCGAGATGTTGCCCGCGCGAGTCAAAAGAAGGACAAGTTATTTTTCATTAATACTGGTACTGGAGAGAATGCGAAGTACTTTGAAGAGGCGGCCTTGCATCCAACGGGAAAGGGCACCTTCGGATCAGTTATCTTCTATGGCAAGGAAGACTTTGTTACCAACGCGCTTGGCGGCGATGTGCGACAGGTTGGCGAGTGGCTTAGTAGCCAGTTCAACCTTGAGAATGCGGCGGCTGTTTACGCAATTGCCTCGAGACAAGGGATAGATAAGCAGAACATTATTGATTCCTTAAGGTGCTTCAAAGGGGTCGTTGGTCGGCAAGAATATATATCTGGCTACTCTCGAACAGTTGTTATCGACTCGGCTCTTACTCCAGAGTCACTTGAAGCGATATATATTTTCTTAAGGCAAAAATTAGAGTCTGTGGGTAAAGGAGGCCGGCTGATTGGTGTATTCGGAAGTGCCGGCGGTGGACGCGACATCTGGAAGAGACCAGCTCTTGGACGGATTGCTGCCGCATACTGCAATCATGTTTTTTTAACTACGGATGATGCATACGATGAGAGCCCAGAGAAAATAATCGCTGATATTGCCAAAGGGTTTCAGGACGCGAAGAAGTATACGGCTATTATTGATCGGCAAGCGGCGATTCAAGCGGCGATTACGCAAGCCGGTCCAGACGATATCGTTGCTTTGACGGGCATGGGAAGCCAGTCCTATACGTACGGCTGCAATGGCACGAAAAAGCCATGGGACGAGAGAGCTGTGGCAGAAGCAGTCTTGCGTCAACTCGACGGAAGGTAGAGTTGCCAGTTGGTTGTCGGTCGTGCGGATGGTATCATTAGGAGCATGAAGCTCACTTTTTGTGGCGGAGCCGGTGCTGTAACCGGAGCAAACTATCTTTTGGAAATCGCAGATGCGACGCAGCCTGGTGGTATACGGAAAATTCTCATCGATTGTGGCCTGTCTCAGGGGAGTCACTTTCTCGAGATGTTGAACTACGAGCCTTTTGTATATAATCCAGCCGAGATATCCGAAGTATTTGTTACGCACGCTCATATTGATCATACGGGTCGATTAGCCAAGCTCATTCGCGACGGTTTTAAAGGAACCGTCTATTCAACGCCACCAACGAGAGATTTTGGCGAGTTGCTCTTACTTGATTCTCAGCACATTCTGCAGCAAGAGGCAGAAAAGATGGGTAAGCCGAATCTGTATGACGAAAAACATATCGGCGATCTTATGCTTCGCTGGAAAGGTATTCCGTATCACACCAAAATTAAAATTGGCGACGTTGGTACAGCAACTTTTTATAGTGCCGGACATATTCTCGGGTCCGCTTCCATCTTTATAGAAGCAGAAGGGAAGTCGGTGATTTTCTCAGGCGACCTTGGCAATCAACCGGCGCCGCTTATCGGGCCGGCGGAGTGCCCAACGAGAGCCGACTACTGCATTATGGAATCGGCCTACGGCGACAGGAATCATGAAGATTTGCATAATCGTTATCAAAAGCTTGAGCGAGTAATCCTCGAGACCATACAAGAGAAGGGGGTGCTTATGATACCGGCTTTCGCACTTGAACGGACGCAGATATTGCTACTTGAGATTCATGAAATGATGCAAAAGCATCAAATACCGCACATTCCCATTTTTATCGATAGCCCGCTAGCGATTAAGCTCACGTCGGTTTACAACCGGTACCGCGATTATCTCAAGCCAGATTTAGCGCATCACTTCGCGGATATGAACCAGATTTTTAATTTCCCCGGCGTGACAATGACTGCTTCAGTTGAAGACTCGAAGAGTATTAATCACGCGCCTAGCCCAAAGATAATTGTTGCTGGCAGCGGCATGAGCACTGCCGGACGAATCCTGCATCACGAGGTTCGGTATCTTTCGCACGCCAAAAGCACGCTTCTCATCTTTGGCTATCAAGCTGAGGGTTCGCTTGGTCGCCGATTGCTTGATGGTGCAAAAGTTGTCCACATTCTTGGGCAGGAGGTTTACGTGCATGCTCACATTAAGGCCATCGGCGGCTATTCGGCACATGCCGACCAACGACAGTTGATGGAGTGGGTCAAACCGCTTGCTGGTCATGTTAAGAAGGTTTTCTTAGTGCAAGGGGAGGGTCGGGCTGCGGCAGTGCTTGCTGGCAAAATAACCGAGGAGTTGGGTATTCCGGCTGAAGTGCCCGAAATGAATTACAGCATCGTGTTATAATAAAATAAACCTGTGCAGTATGGGCGTAGCACCACTGCCTACACACCATGAAGAAAATTACTAAAGGGCTCAATCGACACCTCGCCAAGCTTGACCCGCGTAAACATGTGAAATTTAAAATTTGCGTTTCCGGTGCCGCTGAGACTGGGCACTGCTCTCCCGATGCCATTGCGAAAGCAGAGCAGGTGGGGGCTTGTATTGCAAAGGCGGGAATGGTCCTTGTAACGGGTGCGACGAGCGGTATTCCATATTGGGCTGCTAAAGGCGCCAAGGAAGCAGGTGGTTTCGTTGTCGGATTTTCTCCGGCGAGCTCAGAGGCGGCACATATCAAAACGTATCATTTGCCAACTGATTACCACGACATCATCGTCTATACCGGATTTGATTATGATGGGCGCGATTTGATTGTGACGCGTGCTGCTGACGGCATCATTAGTATTTGCGGACGCATTGGTTCTCTTCATGAGTTTACAACTACCTTCGAGGACAAAAAGCCATCCGGCGTGCTTGAGGGGACTGGCGGCGTTGCCGACATGATTCGCGAAATCCTCGTTAAAGGTAAGCGCGGGTTCGGTAAGACGGTTTTCGATCACGACCCGAAAGAGCTGGTTGCCAAGGTGGTTAGTTTGATTGCGCGACAAGAACTCGAGAATCATAACGGGCACAGCAAAAGCTCTGTCCATGACCTAAGCTTGCTGTAACTATGCCAATGAAGAAGAAAAAGACTGCTCCGGCAAAAGCTAAAAAGAAGCAGCCTGTTCCGAAAATCAAAAAGGTGGTGAAGCCGCTGAAAGTAGTCGGTGTTGTGACGCATTTTTTTACGGCAATCAAAGTTGCCATCGTGAAGTTCAAGGCGCCAGTCACCATCGGGCAGACTGTTGTGTTCCGCGGAGCGACGACCGATTTCAAACAAAAGATTACCTCCTTGCAGTTTGACCATCGGCCACTGACAGTTGCGGCAAAGAACAAAGAAATTGGTCTAAAGGTGAGTAAGCGTGTTCGAGAGGGCGACGAGGTTCTTCTTGATTGTTAGCTCTAACGGCCGCGGTAATTAAACATGAGAATTAAGAACAGCATGTGGGGCCCGATTGGCATTCTGGCGGGCGGTATCATTGGTGCAGGCGTTTTTTCGTTGCCATACGCCGTTTCTCAATCCGGCTTACTCATCGGATTCGTTCTCCTGGCATTAGCCGCAACCGCATACTGCATTATTCACCTGATGTATGCTGACGTTGCCGTTGGTATATCGGAGCAGCACCGTTTTGTTGGATATATAAAGATGTACCTTGGGGAGCGGTGGTCCTACGCTGCGATTTTGATGGCAGTTGTTGAGATGGTCTGCGTTTTGACAATCTATCTTATTCTTTCCGCAACCTTCGTAAAGATTATTTTGCCAGCCACATCCGAGCTTTTTGCTATAGTTGTTTTTTGGTTCTTCGGTTCAGCGACGATGTTTCTTAAGCTGAGACGACTCGCAACGGTAGAAACGATTGTGCTCGCGGGAATCTTAGCAATTATGGTGGCTTTATTCTTGTGCGGCGTTCCTTATTTGAATAATCTTAAAGACGTAGCCTTGGTTGGCTCGGGGAACGTTTTACTTCCGCTCTCCGCTATCTTTTTTGCTCTCTCTGGTCGGGTGGCGATTCCGCCGCTGGTCAATTATTTTCGATTGCGCACCGCTTCTTCGAAAAAAGAAATTCGTCGGGCGGTGGTCATAGGAACGCTCATTCCGGCTGTTAGTTATGCCGTCTTCATTGCTGCCGTCTTAGCACTTTCCGGGTCGGTGTCGCAAGATTCGATTGCCGGCATTGTGAGTAGCGTACCGCACTGGCTGATGCTCGGTGTGGGTGTACTCGGTTTGCTCTCGCTGTGGAGCTCCTATATTCTGGTTGGTCTCGATGTTAGCGACACATTAAAGTACGACCTTGATATTCCGCTCTGGCTCCGTCTCGTCGTGGTGTGTTTGGCGCCGCTCATGTTGTATTTGGCGGGCTTCACGAGCTTGATTGGTCTGATTAGCTTTGTCGGGGGTGTGTTCCTGGCACTTGAGGGAATGTTTATCGTTTTGCTCTGGAGGGAGGCTCGCGAACGCAAGAAGCTCGGCGGTCTGATTGCAGTTACGCGACCAACACTGCTTTTCCTGTGGATTGTTTTTCTAGCCGCACTGGTCGGCGTGCTGATTGCAGAGTATCACCCCTAAGATGATTACTTGGTTACTAGCAGCGGTTGTGCTGGTGATACCGCTTGGAACGAGGCTTCTCGTTCAGAGTGTTATCCCTGGCTTCCATGAATACGAGGCACTCTTTGTGTATGCATCGGACTTTCTTGTTTTATTACTGCTCGCATTCAGTTATAAGAAGCACGGTAGCGAGATTCGCCTTCGTCTACATTCTCACGGCGGTCCACTTCTCGCTGCTTTAATTATCGCTGGATTGGCATCGGCGGTGACAGCTCCATCGGGGTGGCTTGGCTTGTACAGCATCGTGCGACTGGCATTACTTATTGCTCTGGCATTCTCAATTGGCGTGACGACGAGTACAAAAAGGGTCTTTCAGACGACACTCGTCATCATCGCCCTCGTTGCCTTAGGTGAGGCAATCATCGGACTTTCTCAGTTTAGAGTTCAGGGCAGCATTGGCCTAGCAAAGTTCGGTGAGCCGCAGCTTTTAACTATCGCCGGCTCAACAAGCACTATTGTAGCGGAGGGTGGGCGCTTATTAAGAATCTACGGCACTTTTCCTCACCCAAACATTCTAGCCGCTTTTCTAATACTCGGAATGATTTCGCTTGCTTATTGGTATATTTGGTGCGAGCAAGAGCTTAGGCGCACACTTTTTCATCATACGCATTCTTGGTGGAACCTACGACGGGGGATGGTGGTGTTAAGAAAGTATATTTTGCATCGGTATTTTTACCTTCGTCTAATTACCGCTGCTGCCATGTTTGTATTAGTTCTGGCGATCGCGCTCACTTTTTCGCGCGCTGGTTGGATAGCAGCGGCTATTAGCATGATTGCCTTCTTGTTGCTTCTAGTGAAGACAGAGCGGGGAGCGGCAACAAGGCTCTTTCTGATGATGGCTGCTTGCGCAGCAGCAGTTTTTCTGCTTTTTGCTTCAGTGCTCGTTCCTCGGGCTGAACTTAGGACGGGGCAGCCAGCGGTAGATATGCGTCTTGCATACGGAGAAATCGGGATGAGCATTGTGTCGAGTAATATCGGTGGCGTTGGCCCTGGCAATCAGGTTCTCTATGGTGTGCAGAGCGGGCTCTATCGAACAGCAGGCATTACTCGCATTTGGGACATCGAACCAATTCACAATCTTTATTTGCTTGTTGCTGCTGAAGTTGGATGGCTCGGCTTGTTGAGTTTCCTTGCTTTTTTAGGTATGGTGACGTGGCGGTTGCTACACGGGCCAAACTCGCTGGAGGTGGTCTGCGTGCTTGGCATGATAGCCGCGGTTCTATCGCTCGGACTCTTTGATCACTATTTGTGGGATTTGCAGCCTGGGCGACTTATGCTTTGGTTGGTCGTGGGGTTGGCATTGTCGCAACTACCGTCGCCTGCGCGGAGGATTAGTAGATAGCAGGGGATAGCTGGGCTCTTAAGCAGAAGATGGAATAGCGCACCGCTCTTGTCGTTCAATGGATAGGACGTTCCCCTCCGAAGGGAGCGATGCAGGTTCGATTCCTGCCAAGAGCACCCGTAAGTCAGAGTCGCTAGTAAGCGACACGGTTTAGGGTTCCACCCTACAGCAACTCCTCCTTTGTAATTCTGTACCCTTCATTCTTGTTCAAGCG
>CAZLKS010000030.1:0-8912 GCA_964560145.1 uncultured Candidatus Saccharibacteria bacterium
TGTTCGGTAGGCAGGGTTCAATCACCGTGCACTGGTGCAAGGAGAGGCCGCAAACTCTTGAGCTTGAGGCTGACCGGCTGTTTGGCCCCGAGCTCCTCATGTCGCACGTAGACATGATGCGGCTCGGGCTGCGAGTCGAGTTCCGGCCAAGCGACTAATGGGCGGCGTCCAAACGGAGGCCGCCCGCAACTTTTATCGGGTCCGTTCGTAAATAGCAAATGAGTATCCTTCGTGGCTTTCAATAGGCAACTGTCGCCATTTTTCCGGATTGATGTCTGGAAACTTTGTGTCTCCCTCAACCTCTTTTTCTACGTGCGTGATGTAGAGTTTGTCTGCTTTGTCGATTGTTTGTCGATAGATTTCGCCGCCGCCAATCACAAAAACCTCTCCCCCACCGTAGCTTCGTAGTGCGTCTTCTATAGAAGACTGTACGATGACGCCTTCAGGCATCTTGATGTCGGTTTGGCGGGTAATGACGACGTTTGTCCGATTCGGTAGTGCTTTGCCAAGGCGTGCAAAGATAGAATCAAAGGTCTTCCTGCCCATGATGACGGTTTTGCCAGCCGTGAGTTCTTTGAAGCGTTTTAAATCCTCTGGCAGGTGCCAGGGCAAATTATTCTTGTCGCCAATAGTGCCATTTTTTGCTACGGCGGCGATGAGAGAAATCATTACACGGCTATTGGAAACTTAATTGGCGCCTGCGGGTTGTAGTCGGTCAACGTGAAATCCTCATATTTCAAATCCCAGAACGGCTTGTTTGCGATTGTCAGTTTTGGCAATGCACCCGGAGTGCGGGCAATTTGTTCTTTTGCACCATCAATGTGATTTACATAGATGTGGCAGTCGTTGAGATAGTGACTAAACTCCCCTACGCCGAGGCCACATTCCTGTGCAATCATCTGAGTGAGGGTGGCATAGCAGGCGATGTTGAATGGCACGCCAAGCATGAGGTCGGCGCTGCGCTGGGTTAGGTGGCAGCTCAGCTTCTTGTCATTGGTGACGTAGAACATGAAGAAGGCGTGGCAGCTCGGCAGTGCCGGATGCTTCGGGTGGTCTTTCGGTGTATATAAATCAGATGGATTCCAAGCGGTGACCACCATTCGCCTATCTTGCGGATTATTCTTAATTAAATTAATAACCTCTTGAATCTGGTTGATGTAGTTAAGCCTTATCTCATGCGTTTTCGGGTCTTCGAGATACTGTTCCCACTTCACCCACTGGTGGCCATAGAGATTGCCAACTTCCCAGTTTTTTTCTTCACTCGTCCAGGCGTCCCAGATTTTTGTCTTGGTGCGTAGGTCGCGAATGTTGGTGTCCCCGCTTAAGTACCAGAGGAGCTCGTGTACGACGGCTGGGAAGTTTACTTTTTTTGTTGAGAGCAAGGGAAAGCCTTTTGATAAGTCGATTTTATAATGATATCCAAAAACTGAAATCGTGTCGGTACCAGTCCGACTTGGGCGACGCTGACCATTTTCTAAAACATGCTTAACGATATTTAAATATTCTTGCATGCAGTAATCATAACAAAGCGATGGCGGAAGTGGAACTTGCACCGAATCTCTGGCTGTGTTGTGAAAAATACTCCCCCTAGTTGCACAGCTGTCATATTGGTGCAATACTTTTTGCAATTAGATTTTTAGAAAAATATATGCTTTTATCTCGTCCGGAAATCTTAAAACACCTCAAGAAAGGAACGATTGTCATCGAGAAGTTTAATCCGAAGAATCTGAAGACAACGAGTTACGATGTCTGTCTTGGCGAGTACTACTGGCGACAGACGCAGCCATTCGGCCGTGCAACGCTGCACAACATTTACGACGAGAAATCCACGAAGTTTGTCTGGAGTGGGCCGCATAAGGCAGAAAAGGTGAAGGATTTGCGCAAGCGACTGGATATTCCAGAGCTCGTCGGCGTTGATGACGAAGACAAGGTTATTATGCTTGCTCCTGGTGAAACGATTCTTGGTCACACCGAAGAGTTTATCGGTGGTCGTGAGATTTGCGTTGCAAAGATGTACGGACGTTCTTCGACCGGCCGAAACTTCATCGAGGTTTGTAAGGATGCCGGCTGGGGAGATGTTGGCTACGTGAACCGCTGGACTATGGAGATAACGAACAACAGTCACTACTTCACTATCCCCCTCGTTGTCGGTCGCCGTATTGCTCAGATGGTCTTTTACGAAGTTGCCCCGCTTGATAAGGGTGCTGACTATGCACTCGAAAAAGGAAAGTATCAGCACACTGATAATTTGAAGGAGCTGATGCGAACCTGGAGCCCGGTGCAGCTCATTCCGCGTATGCACCTAGACCCTGAGGCTCAGGCTGTTGAGGAGCGTCGGAATGCTGCAAGGAAAACGAAGGCGTCAAAAAAGTCCTAAAAGACCGGTGATGAAAAAAGGAGTTTTTATAGTACTCGAAGGAACAGACGGCTCCGGTAAAGGGACGCAGTTTCGGCTTTTGATTGAAAGGCTCAAAAGAGACGGCATTAAGCATGCTACCTTTGATTTTCCTCAGTATGGCAAGCCATCGGCGTATTTTGTTGAACAGTATCTCCGCGGTTCTTACAAAGGAATATCAGCTGTTAGCCCAAAGAAAGGCTCGCTTTTTTACGCCCTCGATCGGTTCGCTGCCAATGATGAATTACGTGATGCTCTGGCAAAATGCGAGATTGTTCTTTCGAATCGGTTCACCGCTTCGAACATGGGGCATCAAGGAGCGAAGATGAAGACAACTCAAGAAAGAGTTGCATTTTACGCCTGGCTCAACGAACTCGAATTTGAAATCCTAGGCATCCCTCGTCCCACTCTGAACATTATCCTGCATGTGCCAGCAGTTGTGGCTCAGAAACTCGTCGATAAAAAAGGCGCTAGTGAACGTACATATGTTGGCGGCGCAAAACGTGATATTCACGAGAAGAACTTGAGCTATCTAAAGAAGAGTGAGCAGACATATGTTGAGTTGGCAAAGCTTTTTCCGAAGCAATTCGTGTTGATTGAGTGCGTTAAGGATGGAGAGCTCTTACCAATCGAAAAAATCCAAGAGCTTATTTGGACACGAGTGTCTCGACTTATCAAACGAGCGAAGAAAACCGGCTAGGACTTGCGCTTTCCTTCTTTTTCTAGTATTCTATCCCCATTCGCATTATTACCTTTAAAAACGCATTTGAGCGATTCATTCATGGCATTAGAACTCGTCGCGCAGCCGCGCACACAATTTGGAAGAGAAGTTAAGCAGCTCCGTGTTAAGGGCTTAGTTCCTGGTGAGCTTTATGGTTTCGGTGTTAAGAACGAGCACGTTTCTGTTCCGATGAAGGAGTTCATGAAGCTCTATAAGAAAGCTGGTGAGAGCACTTTGGTTGATTTGATGATTGACGGCAAGAAGCACCCAGTATTGATTAACGACGTTCAGTTTAATCCGATTACGGACGAGATTGAGAGCGTCGACTTCTATCAGGTCCGCCTTGACCAGAAGATTCGTTTGAAGGTTCCGGTCAACTTTGTTGGTGAAGCCCCGGCAGTCAAAGAAAAGGGTGGTGTTTTGGTTAAGGCCCTTTCGGAAATCGAAGTTGAAGCTTTGCCGACCGAAATCCCCCACCAGCTCGAAGTCAACCTCAAGTCGCTTACCGATATTGGTACTTCGTTTGCCGTTAGCCAGATTACCGTTCCAGCTGGCGTTCGCGTGCTTGTTGATCCGACTTTCGTTGTCGTCACCGTTACCGCTCGTATGACCGAGGAACAGGAAGCTGCTTTGTCTGCCGCAGCTGACGTCTCCACGATTAAGACTGAGGGTGAAGAGAAGAAAGAAAAGGCTGCTGAGGCTGCTCCAGCCGAAGAGGGTGCCGCAGCTGCTCCAGCTGCTAAGCCGGCCGCCAAATAAGAATCAAGAAATCCCCGCGAAAGCGGGGATTTTTGTATCTAAAGAATGCTATACTAGGGGCAGGTATGCTTATTGCCAAGCCCAAAATTTTAGTTGATATAAAAACGGCGCGAGTCAGTGCATACGGCACTGTTTCTACGCATGTTAATTTGAGCCCCCGCCAAGCACGCTTCCGTCTCACTGGCGTTCTGCGAGGCTTTTTATTCATGCTGGTGCTCGCTTATGCACTTTTTGGTACCGCCGCCGCACCGAGCTTGAACTCTTTGGCCGCCGCACCGAGCGCTGAAGAGCGTCAGCAGTTGGAGCAGGAGCTATCAACGCTGGAGAGCCAGATTGAGGACTACGAGGCGACCGTTGCGGCTTATCGAAAGCAGGGTAACTCATTAAAGAACGAAATTTCAAGTCTGACCGCTAAAATCGAGAAGGTGAACTTGCAGATTAAGGTGATTAACCTTTCACTGAGTCGCTTAAGCACCGAGATAGCTGATAATCAGGTCCAAATTAAAACAACGCAAGAGAAGCTGGATTTTAGTCGTTCGGCAATGACCTCGGCGATTCAGAGCATGTATGAAAGCGAGCAAACGAGCCTTATGACCGTCTTATTGCAGAACCCCAACCTGAGCGACTTCTTCGGTGATATCAACAACCTGATTGCTGTTCAGGATAGTCTAACTGCAACGATGCAGCAGATTAATGAGCTCAAGGAAGAGCTCTTAGATGAGCAGGACCAGCTTTTTGCTAAGAAGGCTGACACGACGGCAATCAAGAAGCTTCAGGACCAGCAGCGCCAGGCAATTGCCGCACTGAAGCTTGAGAAGGACTCGCTGCTTAAAACAACAAAAGGCCAAGAAGATACATATCAAGCTCTGGTCAAGCAAAAGAAAGAGTCTGCTGCGAAGATTCGGAACCGTATCTTCGAATTGTTGGGTGGTGGTGAGATGACCTTCGAACAAGCCTTTGATTTTGCAAAGTTTGCTGAGAAAGCGACAGATGTTCCTGCAACTTTGCTTTTGGCTGTACTTGATCGTGAATCAGCGCTCGGCAAGAATGTTGGTAAATGCAGCTATTTGACCGCGATGGCACCAGGGGCGCCAAAGAGTAAGCGTGACGATGTAACACCGTTCTTGAAAATTACGAGCGAACTCGGGCTTGATCCAGTTAAAACGCTCGTCTCTTGTGCTATTAGCACCGACGGCGCTTATGGAGGTGCGATGGGTCCGGCTCAGTTTATCCCGACAACTTGGATGCTTTATCGCGACAGAATCGCGACCATCACCGGTGCCAATCCCCCCTCTCCATGGAGAAACAGTGACGCTTTCGTTGGGACTGCGTTGTACCTCAAAGATGCGCTCTCTGCTTGTGCGAGCTACTCTGGTGACGCTCGCGTTCGCTGTGCTGCTGCTCGATACTATGCCGGGGGCAATTGGAAGAAGCATCTCTACACCTATGGCAGCGCAACACTTTCTCGCCAAAAGAAGTTTATTGACGACGCGGCAGTTCTTGATGCCAACAACAATTAGTTGATTGTCCTGCGGCCAACTGTGGATAACCATTTATTTGTGCGATTTTGGTATTTGGTATAAGTTATAGGAACTATGCCGTTAGAAGATACTCGCAGGTTACGCGACATTATTCTCGATCAGTGCGAAGCGAAAGAGATTCGCATGGAAGAGTTAGTTAAGAAGTCTGGTATTCCAGAACAGTATCTTGACGCTATCATAAACGATGTTCGAACTCGCCTCCCCGCCCTTCCTTATATACGAGTTCACTTGACGCGCATCGCGATATTTCTTGGGCTTCCGCCTGAGCGGCTTCTTAGTCAGTATCGAAAAGAGTTCTCCGATAAACAGTCTGGTGGTTTTGACGCGCTACCCGGCAATCGCTTCGCTCTTCCGTCGGGGACGCGGCGATATGCAATTATTGGAGGGGTGGTTCTGCTTATCTTGGTAGTAGTTATGATTAGTCGCAGCGGATTCTTTGGTATCCCGCATTTAACTATCTCGATGCCGCCGGCCGGAAGCGACCCCTTCATTACGAACTCTTCGACCATTCTGCTCTCTGGTAAGGTGGACGCAGGCGACAAGCTGCTGATTAACGGGCAGGACGTAGCAACCGGTAATGATGGTGTGTTCTCGAGTCCGTATCCACTGACCCCCGAGATTAATGTAATTGAGTTCACCACCAAGCGCTTCCTTGGTCGGGAACTTTCCATCACTCGACAGGTATATTACGACGAGCCGACTTCGACCCCTGCCCTGCGAGCGGCAGCAAAGAAAATTGTTAAGCCAATCGAAGCGGCTACGACAACGCCTGCCGAGGCACCGGAGCCGTAAGTGTCGTAGTCACGTAGACCCTTTTTTCTGTCATCCTGAGGTACCCCGAAGAATCTTCTCGAAAAGATTATCTCGAGTACCTCAGGACGACAGAAAAGTATAATTAATCTAATTATTATCATTTATATGGCAAAGAAATCTGAGAAAGAGAGCAAGCCGAAAGCCGAGTTCAAAGATTTGGCGAGCTTAATGGAGGACTTGCAAGGAAAGTTCGGCGAGGGTGCGATTATGACGATGGGTGACATTCGCTCAACGAACGTTGATGTTATTCCGACGGGGTCATTCTCTCTTGACGCGGCGCTTGGTGCTGGCGGGCTGCCAAAAGGGCGCATCGTAGAAATCTACGGTCCAGAAAGTTCCGGTAAGACAACGCTCGCGCTCAATGTTGTGGCGCAGGCGCAGAAAATGGGTGGTCGAGCCGCCTTCATTGATGCGGAACACGCGCTTGACCCCGATTATGCCGAGCGGTTGGGCGTGAAGATTAAGGAGCTTCTAATCAGTCAGCCAGATAACGGTGAAGAGGCACTCAATATTCTTGAGAGTCTGGTTCGTTCGAGTATGGTTGATGTGGTCGTGGTTGATTCGGTCGCAGCTCTTACCCCGAAGGCCGAAATTGATGGTGAGATGGGTCAACAGTTTATGGGCCTTCAAGCACGCATGATGAGCCAGGCATTGCGCAAGCTAACCGCCATTACTGCACGCTACAACGTCTTGGTTATCTTCATTAACCAGATTCGTATGAAGATTGGCGTGATGTTCGGCAACCCAGAAACAACACCAGGTGGTAACGCGCTTAAATTCGCGTCTTCTGTCCGTCTTGATATTCGTCGCCTTGCACAGATTAAGAAGGGTGACGACATCGTTGGTAACCGCGTTAAAGCTAAAGTGGTCAAGAATAAAGTCGCTCCACCGTTCAAGGTTGCCGAGTTTGATGTTATGTACGGCACTGGCATTAGTTATGAAAACGACGTAATTATGACAGCCGTAAAGTACGGCGTCATCACCCGTTCGGGCGCTACTTATACCTTCGAAGGGCAGAAGCTGGCAACTGGTATTGAGAATACGATGAATAAGCTCAAGGAGGACAAAAAGTTGCTCAAAGAGATTGAAAAGAAGACTAAAGAGATGATTAAGAATGCTTTAGTCAGCCCAGATCCAAACGGTGGCCAAGACGAGAAGGATGAGCCGGTCGAAGAAGAGAAATAAAATAAGGCCCGACGCAAGTCGGGCCTTATTTTATTTCTGTTGCTCTGTGGGAGCGATTCTGAAGCGGTCAGTCTTCTTACGCACGAGCTTTCGCACGCACCATTCAATGAGAAAAAGCCCAACGAAGATGCCGATAGCAATGAACTCGATGCGGCGTAGTACGTGCTTAAATCCAAGAAGACCGATGGTGTAACCAAATCCGTATCCGATTGCCAAGATGATAAAAGCCCAAATGAGTGTTGCGTAAACAGTGATTTTAAAGAATTTCTTTGAATCGAAGCCGTGCCAGCCAGCCAGAAAAATCGTTGGCCGGGTGGTAAAGTACATGAACTTGGAAACGATAGCATACCAGTGGTAGCGAGAGACAATCCAGTCGTTGACCCACTCCCCCGTCTTTTCGTATCGCTTATCGAGCCAGCAGCCAAGCTTGGTGCCCTTGAGTCGTTTGCCCATCTCAAACCAGAAAAGGTCACCAATAATCGTGCCAAGAACAGCTGCTGCTCCTATCCAGAACCAGCTGAGGTGTCCCTGAGCTGCAAAGATTGAACTGAGTAGAATTATACCCTCCCCTTCAATCATGACGCCGAAGAAGATAATCAAGTAAACAAGGATAGGCTTGGCGATAAGAAAGGCGATGAGTTCCATATTAAGATTTTAGAGCTGCATTTCGGAGCGACCTAATATAGTCTTCGATGGTTTTGTGCCACTCATTGAAAATGAGGTAATGTGTTTTAACGACTGGCGGCTCACCGATTAGAACGAGTTTTTTTGAGAGTCCGTAAGCTATTCCGGCCTCAATGTGTGAAGTTTCGCCGGCTGGTAGTAAAAGAACGACAATGTCGCAGCCAGCAATTCCCTCCATACTTTTTTCAAACATCGCCTTGAGAGCTGGACGAGTCTGCCAATCATCTCCTGCTTTAAATACGTCGATTGGTTGTTCAAGGTCTTTCTTGGGAACAAAATTCCGCTCATCATTAACGTACGAGAATATCTGATGACCTAGGGCGTGCAGGTTCTCAGTTAAATACTGGACCTGCTTCATGTTCTCCCACCGCGAAGCAATAAAGTAATTCATAGAATTAATCGCAGATATAGAAATAGCCCCCATGGGCTACCTTAAAAGGTTATCATATTTTGCACCTTCGGTCTATCTGCCAAAGTCGGCGAATCACTCCTATTCTTCTTCAGAATTATCATTTTCCCCATAATCTTGGCGATTTAAGCGCTGGGCGAGATAGTCCTCAAGGATAGCGATTAATGCAAGATAGCGGGCTTTGTTTTGGCTCCAATCTTTCGCTGTGCTTTTAAGTAGATTTTCAACAAGGGAGTCGTAATTCGTACGGCCTTCTTCAATTGCCTGTTGATATTCGTCGAACTTTGCCGCTGATTCTCGACCTGTTGTGAGGTCGACAACGCCGATAGCGGTATAGACTTGGTTCATTTGGTGGCGAAGCTGGTTGAGTTTCCGCACCTCAGCAATCTGCTTTTGTGTGAAGAC
>CAZLKS010000031.1:0-8529 GCA_964560145.1 uncultured Candidatus Saccharibacteria bacterium
CACCCTACAGCAACTCCTCCTTTGTAATTCTGTACCCTTCATTCTTGTTCAAGCGTCGCGCCATGACTTCGCGGATAGTTGCTAGTGGAACAAGGCGCTCTGCCGCTTGCCAGGCACGATCGCGAACTTCGGTGTCGCCGAATTGATCTGCTTGTTCTCCAATGCCATACAAATAGTACCCAACTTCTTTTAACCCGTCTCTGAGCTTTTTTTCTGCTTGAGTGTCGCCATCTGCGATTGCAGTTGCTAGCTGGCGTTCAGTGTGTGCGACGACATCATTACCGATGACTTTAGTAAAACTGTCGCGGGTTATTGGCTCAGAAATTTTTAACCCGCCGAATTGAGTCCCAATGTATACATAGCCGCTTTCCACACCAGGATGCTCTTCGAACTTCGAGAGAGAATACTTATAATCAGGAACTTCCTGGTTGTGGGGAGCTGTCCTATCAATTTCATACAATACACCATTTAATTCGATGATTTTAACTTCTTCCCCGTCGGGTCGACGGATGGTTGTGAGGACTTGTATCTCTTCGCCATTCGATATTTCTACTGTATCGAACGTAGCTTCCCCATTTCGGCCGTAGCCGAAAAATGTTTCTTTTTTAATATATGGCCCAGCGTAACGCTCTGAGGTGCGCGGTCCCGATTGAAGCTGTTCGATGCTGGCAATTTTTAGATATTCTGCTCTCCCTTCGTAACGTGTTCGCAATTGCCCAAATTCAGGACCAGAGATTCTAAAAGCTGAATTTTCTAGAGCACTCTCTGCGAGTTCTGCTTTTTTCTCTGCAGGCATAGGTTCTGCATTCAAAATTTCCCGTGGTGTGACTACTCGGCCAAGCTGAATCTGCTCTACCTCCTGACCATTATCGGGACTGAATCGATCGGTGACACGAACTTTTACTCTTACTATTTCATACAATCGGCCTTCAAAAAGCCCATACGCGGGCACGCCGGCGCGAGCAGCCATCGCCTCTACGCGCTCTACACTCATCACATTCATTTCGCCCGGAGTAGGATCAAAACCAATGAAAAAAGCGGCAACCTCAGGCTGCTCTACGATTAATTCGTTATAAGCCGCTGCACCATGCTTAGGTCGGTTCTCGATTGCAGAATGAATTGCTTCTCCGATATTCTCCGAATTAGAATTGCCCGCACTCCGCCGATTGAGACCGCCAGCTACCGTGCCTGCATCGCCAGCCGAAGCGCTAAGCACCCTGCCACGATTAAGAATCACACCCTGCCGACTCCACATATTATCGCGGCCGTCGCCCTCTTTAATAGTTGAGGTTGAGAGCGTCGGCTCAAGCGCAAGAATAGCAGCCTTTTGTTCGAAGGTAGTACCTTGCCGAAGAACTGAATTAGTATCGGGTACGCTCAAGTCACTTATTGCATGAATTAAATATGCATCATGTTCGGCAGTGAGCGTACGCACATCACGGGCCCGTTCCGCCTCCTGGTATTCCGCCCATGCTTTTTCCTGGTTGGCGTAGAAGCTATCGATTTTAGCTCGCGCTTCAGCGAGTAGCGTCGTATCTTGAGCCTCTTGTGCAATATTTTGAATGGAGCTCCTCAACGCTTCCTGAGCAGCAGCAATCTGTCTTCCGCTTTCTTCTAAATCTTGAGACTCCTTGCCTAACTTTTTGATTTCGAAAAAACTGACTAAAGCTTTCAGCCGGGAAGCTTTACGCTCCTGCATGACTTGCTGAATCTCATTCAGACGCTGAGCGACTTCGGCCGCTTCTAGTTCTTTTTGTAGAGCCTGCTCTGTTAAATCTCCTAAAAGCTTTTTATGCGACTCCTGTGTATCAAAATATTCTTTCCGTTTCGCCCATAACTCAGCCGCCAGCCGCTTACGCTCCGCAGGGGATTTCTCTTTCGAAAATCGCCGAACTGTTTCAGTAGGTCTAACGGGTTGTCGTAATTCTTGCTTAGCATCAATAGCAGGCTCTTCCGGTTCAGGAGTCTTAGGTCCATTGATTATTGTAGATTCGAAATTGCTCATTATTGAAGATATTATATGGAAGCTATTTCAATCTTTGCCACCACCAAAAAACATTTTCCTCACTTCTTCTAGGGTAAGTCCTTTTTGTATTTTTCTAATTTCTTCAGAATAAGTGGTAAGAGCTACGTTGTGAATTGAATATATAAAATCTTCTTTTGAGACACCAAAAGCAGGTAGTGCTCTTCGCAAAGTGGCAACGGCAACTGACCAGGCGTCTCTTTCCTCTCCTAGGACGATTCCTGATGCGTATTCGATACAATTCTTAGGAATAAATAGGTGCACAAGAAGAGGCGCATTGAAAATTCGAAGCGCGGCATCTTTGCTTGCGGAGCTTTGTCCTTCTGGCGAACGACGGCTCACCACGTGTCCTATTTCGTGGAGAATACTCATTATGCCGACGAAACTGTTTGGAGGAATAGAAGAAAAAATATTTGAGTCATTATCCACAAAGGCACCTTCGCCCACCCAAGATTCAGTAGCGAAGAATATGTCTTTCACTTTAAATTTTTTTATCAAATCTACACCTCCACCATTCTCATCTTTTATAAACAAACTAGTTAATCTTCTAAAATTACTAGCTCCCATGCCAACAACCAATGTATAATTTTTATATTTGGAGAAAGCCCGAGTACCTTGTTCGTCTACTTTTTCATAGGTATACTCCAGCGTCCAGCCATTTTCTAATGGAACGATTTCTCTTCCTCGTTCTCCATATTCAATATGGTAGTTAAAACGGCGCCTAACGCTTTCAGGATATCTATCCTCAGTATCCCACGGATTTTTTGGCTTCTCGTCCTCTTTCAGTGGAGGTTCAAGATGATTGTCTAAATACTCTTTCATGTTTTAGCGAGGAGTTGTTTGGTGCCAATTTACCATGATTTAAGCGAAGTTTAAAGAGTAGGAAAGCTCAAGCGCGTTGTACCAAACGACGGTATGTTGGTAGTATTAAAGTAATATGAACTTCTCATTTTTTAATCTTGGTGGGAAAAAGGAGGTGACCTTAGATGCGGCGGTTCCAGAAAAAGTTGCGGTTGATGAGGGGCTGCCGAGCGAGGAGGAGCTTCATTTGAAACGAGCTGAGGCGGCTAGACTTGAGCGAGAAGGAAATCGTGATGCCGCACGGAAGCTTCATCGGCAAATAGAAGCAGCGGAAATCGCCTTTTTGGCCGCTCAGGGTGACCTGGCACCAGATGATAGTGGTACGCCACCTGCAACGCAAGACGCTTTGCGAGCAAGGCGGACTCCGGCAGGGGACGAGTAGGTTTGACTTACGAGACCCAAAGTGATTTCCTAATTGAAGTTCGTGGTACCACCTAGGGAGGGTTACATGCAGCATACGAAGTGTTCCAAGAGGGGGTTGCGATGTGCATTCGCCGCGGTGGCGTTCTTCTGCCTAGCTATCTTCGGCGGTGCTTATCTCTCGTTCTCGTGGCGAGAAGACATGGCGTTCCTCATTCTCGCGGTTGCCGTCGGTGTGGTAGCAGCAGTCGTGAGCGTCTGGTTCTTCGCCCGTTCGGACAAGCACTTCACCGGCAGGTGTCGCTGTCCCGAAGAAGAGCGGCAACTCGAGAATCTATATAATCGCCTGGCGGGGAGCGAGCTGCGATGAAGCAGCTCGTGTTGCTGCCGCTGCGGTTTGCCTTCAGCTGTGTGTTCCTGTGCTTCTGCCTGGTGGCGTGGCAGGAGCTCATCGCGCTGGCCTTCCTCGACCGAGAACAGCTTCCGAGCATCAAGAAGGTGCTCGCTGTCCTTCGACGAGGAGGTTAGTGGTCGCAGGGGCGGGTTCGGACAGATGTCCGGCCCGCCTCTTCCTATTTTTGGTCGCCTATTGGTGCGTGCTAGAATGAGTATACTGGTTATGCCATTTTCTCTCGCATACGCTACTGAGCGCTTTTTATATCGAATCTTTGCTTTCTTTCACGGCTGGTATGTCGGTGGTTTTCGGGCGATTGGCGGTCGAGTTGTTATTCTACTCGAGTCGATGGATAGAACATGGGCACTAGGCATTACGCTACGAAACATCCTAAAGCCATTGTATGGTGACCAGAGTTTCATCGGTTTGATTCTTGGGTTCCTGTTTCGGCTGGGTAGAGTTTTTGTTGCCGGTTCTTTATATCTTGTGGTGGTGAGTGTTGGACTGTGTGTTTACCTCGCCTGGGCGTCTATTCCGCTTTATATTATCTTCAAAGGGTTTATAAAAGCATGAGTGAGCTTCAATCAACTTATTTCTATCGAGAGCCGCGGCTACATATGACCATTGCCGGCCGGTTCATTGTTCGCTTGTTGACGTATGGGGCGTATGGAGTTGCGGCAATTGTTGGACTCATCGCATGGGGGTCTAATGTGCCCGAGCTACATGCAGTTGGCAGCTTAACTTTTCTCTTCTTATTTTCTCGCCTCTTCGCAATTAATAAGCCTGAACGCTCGCTCGCGCAGCTTACGCCGCGTCACCCGAATATTGCGGTATACATGGCACCTGATAGTTATCACATTATTGAAGCCGCCACTGATAAGGTGGCACTTCATGGGGGTGATATTCGTTTATATATACTCAAGATGTTGGTAGAGAGGCCAGAGATAAAGCAAGTGTTGATACGGCTCGATGTCGATGCCGCCGCCTTCTTGCATAAGACCGAGCAATACATACAGGAGTCTCGGGCGCGAGTTAGGAGTCGCGAGCAGATGATGCAAGATATTGATGGCTTAGTGATGACTGCTTTCGGCAAGGCAAAGAATAATTATGGGCGTGCTATTAGTCCGCATTATTTGTTTGGCGCTTTTGGTGGCGTAGAAGAAGAGCATATTAAGAGACTCTTTACTCTTTTTAATGTAACAACGGAAGATGTCGAGGTTGCGTTTCTGTTTGGAAAGGGGAGAAAGAGTAGTCTCAGTAAGTTCTCAACTAAACCGTTTAGGCGAAGGCATCGAGTTATGAATCGAGCGTGGACTGCTCGACCAACGCCAACGCTTGATGAGTTCAGTCTGGATTTGACCGACTTCGCCAGAAATCAAGGAGGGTCAATTCTTGTGGGTCATCAAGCAGAGTATCTGCGATTACTGAACGTACTCTGTCGTCCAGGGAATCCCAATGCTTTGTTAGTTGGAGACCCGGGGAGCGGTAAGTCGGCGCTGCTGAACTATCTTGCCTTTGAGATATCACGTGACCGCGTGCCGGCACAACTTTTTGACCATCGATTGGTGCAGTTGTCACTAAGCGACTTGTCTGCTGGCGCAGAGCCTGTTGAGATTCAGGCGCGATTGAAGCGGGTTGTGAGCGAGATAGTCGCGGCTGGTAACGTCATTCTTTGCATTCCAGATTTGCACCTACTGCTGAAGAGTGGCGAGCATCAGTTTTCTGATGCCGACATTCTGATGCCAGCAATTAAGGAAGGGCAGTTCTCGGTTGTCGGTACAACGTATCCCAAGGAGTATAAGCAGCACATTCAGCCCGACAATGAGTTGGCTGGTTGTTTTGAGCAGATTGTTGTTGCCGAGCTCTCTGAGCCGGAGGCGGTACGTTATTTGGTGTATGCCAGCCTTGTACTGGAAGCAGGTTCCGGCATCACCATTACCTTTAAATCGATAAAAGAAGCTGCTCGCATTGCTCATAAATACTTCCGTCAAAAGTTGTTGCCGAGTAGTGCTGAAGACCTAATGAAGGAGGCGCTCGCCGGTGTCGCACTTCGCCGAGAAAGGGTGTTGAAGCCCGACGACATCGTTTCAACGGCCGAGCGGAAAGTTAACATTAAGATGCATACTGCCAATCAAGATGAGGTTAATAAGCTGCTGAATCTTGAGTCGAGTATCCATGAACGTTTTATTGATCAAGAGGAGGCGGTGAGGGCTGTTGCAAACGCGCTTCGAGAGTATCGAGCCGGCGTTAATCGAGCTGGAGGGCCCATTGCCAGTTTCTTATTTTGTGGGCCAACGGGTGTTGGTAAAACAGAACTCTCAAAGTTGGTTGCCGAGACTCAGTTTGGCAGCAAAGAACTCATGGCTCGTTTTGATATGACTGAGTATCAAGATAAGCAGAGTTTGTATCGGCTCATTGGTTCCCCAGATGGCACCATGCGCGGCATTTTAACCGAGGCAGTTGAGGAACGGCCGTATAGCTTGGTGTTGCTCGATGAGTTTGAGAAGGCTCATCCGGATGTTCTGAACCTGTTCCTACAAGTGCTAGATGATGGAAGATTGACCGATAGTCTTGGTAGGACGGTTGATTTTCAAAACACCATTATTATCGCCACGAGCAATGCTCACTCGGTTCTCATTAAGGAGGAACTTGAGAAGGGTGTAGCGATAACAAGTATTGCCGACACGATTAAGAAGAGATTAACCGAATACTTTAAGCCGGAGCTCATTAATCGCTTTTCACAGGTAGTTGTGTTCAAGCCTCTTTCTCAGGAGGATATTGTTGCTGTGGCTCGGCTCAATCTAGCAGACTTAAGTAAGACACTGTCTGAATCGCAAGCTGTTACTCTGCGCTATACCGAACCGGCAATCCGTGAGATAGCTCGCCGAGGGTACGATCCATTATTTGGAGCGCGTCCACTTCGCCAAGCCATTAATGACAATCTTCGAAGTGTGTTAGCAGAGAAGCTTCTGCGCGGGAATATTCTGAAAGGGGACACCATTACCGTAGCATTTGAAGACGGGAGCTTCTCGTTCGAGAAACAAAGCGATTTATAGGCGTGGCTTGGTTACCGACGCGTTCTGTGGTATTATCAAACCAATGGACCAGCCAAAGGCTGTGATAACACCTGCTCTTGATGAGCAGGCTCAAAAATCTGTTTCTGCCGGAATCATAATCTTCAGAAGGTCTTCGGAGGGGATTAAGTTTCTGTTGCTCTACCACGGTAAGGGCTATTGGAATTTTCCGAAAGGACGGCTAGAAGCGGGGGAGAGGAGTTGGCAAGCAGCCTTCCGGGAAGTCCGCGAGGAAACAGGCTTGAAGAGCACTGACCTGAAGCTCGTTCAGGACTTCAAATCGTTCGAGAAGTTCTATTTCCATCACGCCGGTCAGAAGATATTTCGCGTTATCATACTCTACATGGCTGAAACGACGAAGAAGGCGATTGTACTTGAAGGGGACCATGAAGATGGATATGGATGGTTTAGCTTTGCCGAAGCCAAAAAGATGTTGTCGAAGCACAAGGACAATCTGAGTATTTTGCAGCGTGCGTACAACTTCTTACACCGTAGACAACCACAAGCAAAGCAGCGAGTGCATATTCAACCACCGTCGCATAAGTAGAAATTAAAAACCGCCTTTTCGGCGGTTTTTAATTGATAGTAGACTAAGCTTTCACTTTGGCGACAATCTGGTTGAAGATTGCTGGCTGGTGCTCGGCGAGGTCTGCCATTATCTTTCTATCGAGCTTCACGTTGGCTTTTTTGAGGGCACCAATCAACTTACTGTAGCTAATACCCTGTTCTTTCGAGGCGATACCCATCTTGGCACTCCAGACGCGACGGTAATTTCGCTTCTTTTCTTTGCGGCCTTGGAAGGCGTGGGTCCAAGCATGCAAGAGGGCTTCTTTGGCGGCGCGCTCTTTGCTCTTACGGCCCCATTTAAAGCCTTTGGTATACTTTAAAATTTTGCTGCGCTTCTTGTTGGCGTTTGTGCCGCGTTTTACTCTTGTCATGTGTTTATAATCTTTTTATTGTTTTACAAATCCTTCGAGTGCTCAGGATGACCCTGGTGGCTATCGCAAAGGTTAGTTTGCTTTATTTGGCCGTGCTGCTTTGTTGAGGTGCAGCGTTCGGTTCATTTCCTGACGAATCAGACGAGTATCGGATTTGTGAACCATGCCGTCAGAGCCAATACGACGCTTGTGATTCTCGGTCTTTCGCGTGCCGTTGTGGCCAGAGCCCATGTGGCGGCGAATGATTTTACCGTTCTTGGTGATTCGAATACGTTTTGCAAGTGATTTCTTCATGATTTTCTATGCGAAATACGAATTAATATACTGAAGTACTAAATTGCTGCCCAAGCAGCGAATAGGAAGTATAGTACCAGAACATTATTAAAAGTGCAAGTAGTTTGTAGTTGCGACGAGGTATTCACGAATAGCGAAGAAACGGAAAGCCGAGAGACAAGATTTGTTCCGTCTTTGCATTTCGCAGCGTTATTACTTCTTTGCAATCACAATCATCAAGCCGCCGCGGCCACCCGGACCCATCGGACTGTTGATTTTGTAGGGAGTGGTAATCATCGCCAGGAACTCATTCATCTTTTGCTTAGCAAATTGCATGTTTCCTTTCTCACGGCCACGGAGCTGCATCAAAACTTCAACTGGGTGACCCTCAGCCATAAACTCAGCGATGCGGCCAACCTTCATAATCAGGTCATTCTTTTGTTCGCGAATACTAATCTGAATTTGTTTACTGCCCGAACCGACACGTTGTGCGGCACGCTGCTTCTTTTCTTTCTTCTCCTGCTGATAGCGGAACTTATCGTAGGCGATGAGCTTAGCAACGGGCGGGACGGCAACAGGGGAAATCTCAACGAGGTCGAGTCCTTT
>CAZLKS010000032.1:0-8000 GCA_964560145.1 uncultured Candidatus Saccharibacteria bacterium
CCGGCAAGCTTATCGCTCCAGCCGCCTGTGTTTTTCATAACCACTACAGGAATGCTGGCCTGATAAGCCACTGCTATTTCAGTGAGCGTGCCTGAACCGCCGCCAACGCAGATGATTGCGTCGCAGCTTACTACGAGTGCCATTTCACGACCGCCACCGCGCTCCATGCCAGTGGCGACAATGGCGTCGGCACCAGTTTCGTATACTTCTGTGCCTTTGCCGTAGGTAATTCCTATAGACATCCCACCCCCGCGCTTTGCACCTCGGCAGGCAGCGGTCGAAAGGGAGTCGTAGTCTTTTTCCGCGCCGAAGAATAAGATCGCGTCTGACTTTGCGATTTGGTAACCTATTTCCTCCGCCAGAGATTCGACCTTCTTGCTGTAGCCGAGGTCGGCTGCCGAACCCATCACTCCAATTTGTAGCTTCCTTTTAATATTTTTGTTTTTCATATGATTTTTGATAAATAAAAAACCCGATTGACATCGGGGTAGTTGTTATTGGCTATCGATTACTGAGATAGCATTAACGTTAACCACCCCGCATAGTGGAGTGGTGATGATGCAAAGCAGATTTCGTGATTGCGGATCGGTAGCCGCCCATGCCGCCTGATACCCATTTGCTGATGCGGGCTATCGTGCGAGAGGAGAGGCCGGTTTCGCGGTTTATTTCGGTGTATATTTCGCCTCCCACCAGCATTTGAGCGGCTTTCCAGCGATTACCGAACTCTATGAGTTCGGCTTCGGTCATCAGGTCGCGCAGAAAAAGCTTCGCCTGATTTGCTGTTTTGAGCGAAAGGAGCACGGCAATCAGCTCATCGGTTTTTTTGTTGTTCCAGGATTCCTTTTTCATACTTTACCATAGTAAAGTACTGGGTATGGTTTTGTCAATAGCTCGCTCAGGGATGCCATTCCAGTTTCCTAGACTGGGTTCATCGCAAGCGAATAGTCTAGGAAACTGGAATGGCATCCCTTCGCTCACCGTAACTGGGTGCCTCGCAAGTAATCGTTCGGAGGTGCCTCTCTCTGGTGCGGACCGGACCCATCGCAAGTAATCGTTCGGATATGCCACCCTAGGTTACGGACCGGGCCCATCGCAAGCGAATGGTCCGTAACCTAGGGTGGCATATCCTCACTTCAGCTATTGGATTCGTAACTCTGAATGGCATCCTTTCGCTCACCGTAACTAGGTGCCTCGAACGTAAACAATCCTCCTCTCTGTCATTCTGCTCATCCTGAGCTTACCGAGGGGGGGGTAGGTCCGAAGAAAGTGGTTTATATGCGGTTAGGCTGCAGTAGTCGGCGCAGTAAGCAGTCCTTTAACAGTGGTGGCTATCTTTTCGAGGTCGTCACTTTTCTTCATGAAAGTTATAGCTCCGAGCTCTTTGGCGAATTCAGGATTTTCGGATTTTACGCCCGGCCATGGATAGATGAGGCTTGAGAAGAAAACAATCTTTACATCTTTGGTTTCGGGGGTATGTTTGAGCTCAAGGACAGCCTCAGTGCCATTAACGTTGGGCATCTGAATATCCATAATGATGAGATCGGGAATAAGAGACTTAGCCTTGGTGATGGCCTCTAGTCCATCGCTTGCTTCAGCTATTTGATAACCAAATGATAAAAACTTTGCTGAAAGAATTTCTTTGAAATCAGCATCGTCGTCGGCAATGAGAATCAATGGAGGGTTCTTCATGGAGTAATCAGAGTAATCGCGAATAATGCTAATTGGGGTCGGGTAATAGTGCTAATAAGGAGGAGATGGGGATAGGGGGGCTAGCGGCCGAGTTTTTCGTGGATTTTTAGCACCAGTTCATCGAGGTCGCCACCTTTTTTGAAGTAATCAATGGCTCCGATTTGTTGAGCGAGGCGGCGATTAACTTCGGTCACT
Source organism: uncultured Candidatus Saccharibacteria bacterium (assembly GCA_964560145.1). Lineage (GTDB taxonomy): Bacteria > Patescibacteriota > Minisyncoccia > UBA6257 > 1-14-0-10-44-23 > JAHFLF01. The sequence goes on from CAZLKS010000032.1 coordinate 1,885, forward strand.
TGCGGCCAAGAATCACCCAGGTTACTAACGAACAGAACTTTGATGTTCTTGGTATGCGGGTCTTGTTGAATGTCGAGCATAGCCGCAATACCATCTTTGTGTGGCATTTGAATGTCCATCAGTACAAGGTCAGGCAGGAATTCTTTGGCAAATTTGACGGCCTCTTCGCCATCACTCGCATTTTTAACTCCGAAGCCTTTTGACTTGAGTTTGCTGCTCAAGATTTCTCGGAAGTCTTTATCGTCATCAGCGACCAAAATAAGTGGCACGCTACGCATAGTAGCTTTACTATACTATATTTTTCGTATATCGTATATCGCATGACTAACAAGGTTATTCTAGAAATACGCGCAGGTGTTGGTGGCGATGAGGCGGGTTTATTTGCCGGCGATTTAGCTCGTATGTATCAACGCTACTCTCAGAATAAGGGCTGGATTTTCCAGGTGACTGATTCAAACGACATGGGCAACGGCGGCTTTAAATATCTTGCTGCTCGCATACAAGGCAATGGTTGCTATGATGCTTTGAAGCTTGAGAGCGGCACCCACCGCGTGCAACGTGTTCCGGCGACTGAACGCCAAGGGCGCGTGCACACATCAACTGCAACTGTTGTCGTCTTGCCAGAGGTTGAGCCAAAGGAGGTTGTGCTCAATGAGAACGATTTGCTCGTAACCTTTAGCCGCGCCGGCGGGCCTGGCGGACAAAACGTTAACAAGGTTGAGACCGCGGTTCGCATTACACATAAACCAACCGGCATAGTTATTTCTAGTCGTGCTGAACGTAGTCAACACGCCAACCGTGAGACCGCTATGTCAGTATTGCGCGCTAAGCTTTTTGATATGCAGCGCCAAAAAGAATTGTCTCAGATTACCGGCGACCGACGTGAGCTCGTGGGTACGGGCGACCGTTCTGAAAAGATTCGTACGTATAACTTTCCGGATGATCGGATAACTGACCACCGGTTTGGCGCGAAGGTGCATGAGATAGAGACGGTGCTTGATGGTGACCTTGATAAGCTTCTTAATAAGATTGCGAAGTCGCAGACGGGTGAGACGAAGGAGTAAAACAAAAAGTGGCGCCGAGGCGCCACTTTTTGTTTTGAGCTCTCTATTATTGAGCTACTGGTCCGGCTGGCGGAGGCATACCGCCTTCGGTTGCTTCATCTACGATATATACCTCGCGTGGTTTAGCGCCATCGCCAGGGCCGATTAAGCCTTTCTCTTCCATGATGTCGAGTAGACGAGCTGCACGTGCGTAGCCGACTTGTAATCGGCGTTGGAGCAGGGAAGCAGAGGCTTTTTTAGCTTCTTTGACGACTTGAATGGCCTCGGTCAGCATTTCATCTTCGTCTTCGTTGGTGCCGGCGTAGTCGTCAAAAATGTCTTTTCCGTCAGTCGCACGAGCAGCGGAGGGCGGTGCAGTCGCCTCGGTCATAGCATTTCCTAGTGCCTGGCTTTCTTGCGTGGGTTCGGTTGGAGCTAGCGTTTCATTGTTGTCGCGGATGAACTTCACTACCGAGCGAATTTCTTCTTCGCTGATAAATCCGGCTTGAATACGCTTTGGCTTTGAGTAGTCATTAGAAATAAAGAGCAGGTCACCTTTACCAAGCAGCTTCTCGGCTCCAGCGGTGTCAATGATGGTGCGTGAGTCGATTTGGCTCGCGACTTGCAGTGCTGCACGAGCTTGGATGTTGGCCTTAATTAAGCCGGTGACAACGTTGACGGATGGTCGCTGTGTGGCGAGTACCAAGTGAATACCGGTGGCGCGGGCCATTTGAGCAAGGCGTACGATGTAGCCTTCGATTTCGCGACCGAAGGTTGCCATCAAGTCGGCCATTTCATCGATGACAATCATGACGTAGGGCAGAGCCTCATCCTTATTGTTTTTGTTATAACTGCGGATGTCGCGCGAGCCGGCTTTCATGAATAGCTCATAGCGACGGTCCATTTCTGAGATTGCCCAGCGGAAAACGGCAATCGACTTTTTACCTTCGGTGATTACTGGAGCGATGAGGTGGGGGATGCCTTCGTAGATAGAGAGCTCAACTCGCTTTGGATCAATAAGGATAAGCTTCAGTTGGTCTGGTGAGTTTTTGTAAAGTAGTGGAACGATAACTGAGTGAATGAAGATTGACTTACCGGAGCCGGTAGTACCAGCTACAAGTAGGTGAGGCAGTTTTTCGATGTTGCCGAAGATAGGTTCACCAGTGACGTCACGACCAATCGGGAAAACGAGTGGTCCGCCGCCGGTGAAGTCCGTGTAAGAAAGCATTGAGCCAAGGTGAACGGTTGAGGCAACTTTATTCGGCACCTCAATGCCCACCAAGGATTTACCAGGGATTGGGGCTTCGATACGAATAGCTGCGGCGGCAAGTGCCAGTGCGAGGTCTTGTGAGAGTGCGGTGATGCGGGTGAGCTTAACTCCCTCGGCAGGTTTTAATGTAAAGCGAGTGACCTTTGGTCCGATGTTAATCTCGCCCATTTCCACCGGCACGCCGAAGCTTTCAAGGGTGCGTTTGATGATATTGGCATTTGCGCGCAGGTCACCTGGCATCGGCTTATCCATCGAGGATTCAAGGAGCGAAAGCGGGGGAGCGATGTAGTTGGCGTGTTCCTTTAGTTTCCCTTTGCTCATGTTGATGAGCGGAGCCTCTGCCACCTTGAGTTCGGCCTCTTTCTCTTCTGGTTTTGGCTTAGCCTCTTTGCCCTTTGCCGCCTTCACGGGTTCGTTCGCCTCTTTGATGATTAAATCTTCTTCATCGAGTTCAATATCATCATCTTCGTCTTCTTCCTCATCAACTGCTTCTTCCTTCCACGGTAGTTTAATGTCGCGTAGATTCAATGAAGCATTGAGCGTGACGAGTAATGCAGTAATCATCAGCGTAATGAGCAGGATGATGGTGGCGACGCTCCCAAAAGGAATCTCTAGTGAGCCAACGACTTTACCAAGCCAGCCGGCTTCTGTTGGCCAGATAACATCGATAAGTCCTAGTCCGGTGAGCACGAAGCCAGCCATACCAGCGAAGATGACGCCAAAGAATTTTTCTTCGCTACTAACTAGGAATAGAACGCCGACAATCAAAAGAATAGCTGGTATTAGATAGTAGCCGATACCGAGGAGTCCATGCGCAATAGAATAAAAGAAGGCGCCGGCTGGTCCAGCAGCACCGAACGCGGCGAGGAACAAAATAATCGAAACGCCGATGAGCGTAATACCAATCACGCTCTTTTTTGTTTCGCTACTAACTTTTGCTAACGGATTCATTTCGGGTAGCGAGTCGGTGAATTTGGACTTCTTTTTTGGTTTAGCCATACGGTGTATTTATAGGGCAAGATTGATGTTAGTATTCAGTATATCACGCAGAAAGCTATATGGTTAATGAAAGAATCTTCAAGGCATATGATATTCGGGGCGTGTATCCATCCGAACTTAATGAGGGGGTGGTGTATGCCATTGCCCAAGCTTATGCAAAATTAGTGCAAGCAAAGACAGTAGTTCTCGGTCGAGATGTACGGCTTTCAGGGCTGCGCTTATGGAAAGCGGCTGCTCAAGGGCTAACCGATGCTGGCGTTAACGTTATTGATATTGGAGTAGTGACGACGGATATGTTGTACTTTGCCAGTGCGGCATATGGGTATGATGGTGGCATCACCATCTCTGCATCGCACAATCCTGGCGAGTATAATGGCATGAAGATGATGCGCGCTGGTGCTGTTGCTATTTCTGGCGAGACGGGGATTACGGAGATTCGCGACGCAGTGCTTGCCGGCTGCAAACATAAAGCAGAAAAGCAGGGGTCGGTTGAAGCTAGAGACATTCGTCAGGACTATATCAATAAGTGTCTTTCGTTTATTGATACTGATTCCATCAAGCCGTTACGCGTAGTAGTCAACGGTATGTTTGGTCCGGTGGTACAAAATGTTGAGGCGCTGAGTCTTGGTTTGCAGCTGGTTAAGCTTAACGCCGAGCCGAACGGCAGCTTTCCGAAGGGAGCGCCCGATCCGCTTTTGCCCGAAAATCGTATTGAAACTGAGCATCTGGTGCGCCATGGGCAGGTGGCTTTTGGTGCAGCCTGGGATGGTGATGCTGACCGATTCTTTTTGTTTGATGAGACTGGGAGATTTATTCCGGGCTATTTCTTGACAGCCTTTCTCGGGGCGCACTTTAGTAAGCGGGTGCCGGGAAGCAAGATTTTATACGACCCTCGTTTAACGTGGGCGACGGAAGACGCTGTGCGGGTTGCTGGTGGTGTTGCTCTCATTAATAAAGTTGGCCACTCTTTTATTAAAGAGCGAATGCGAGCAGAAGAGGCGATTTTTGGCGGCGAAAACTCCGGCCACTTTTATTTTCAGGATTTCTATTATGCTGATAACGGGCTCATTCCATTTTTACTTATACTCGAGATTGTTTCGAAGTCGGGTAAAAAAGTTTCAGAACTCTTCGAACCGTTTTTCAAAAAGCACTTTGTATCTGATGAGCTAAACTTTCCACTCGAAAGTGTTAAGCAGAGTGATTTGGTGCTCAAGAAGATTGAGTACGCGTATCCAGACGCCGTGTTTAGCTACGTCGATGGACTATCGGTTGAGTATTCGAAGTGGCGAGCAAATATTCGTCCTTCAAACACGCAGCCACTGCTTCGGGTGAACGTTGAAGCGCGAACCGCCGAGGTGCTTGAACAGAAGATTAACGAGCTTAGAAAGGTAGTTGAGAGTTCGTAGATGTGCGAACGGGGCGACCTTGGAAGGGCGCCCCGCTAGTGCTTACGGGTAGGGTATGATGAGCCTGCCATTTCCACCCGGCTGGGCTCGCGCGTTTGACGGGAGCGGGGCCGAGGGGCCGAGGATGGGTGAGGGGCTTGGCTGCGCCCCGATGATGCCACCACGTGCAGGAGTGGGTGGTGCAGGTTGCGAGTTCGGCTGCGAAGTCGTCAGGATGAGGCGAACGACGTCCTGTTGTGGCAATTCCGGTTCGGGTGAACCGTAATGTGGCAGGTCGCCGATTGGCGGATTGGCAGTTCGCTCAGCCAGCTCCTCGGCACTGATTCGCTCGAGTCGCTTGGTGCAATGTTCGCAGACGAGGCACGATTCAAGGTCAAAGAAGCGAGTGGTTTCAAGGCAATTCGAGCAGTACTTGTTTCGCATTCTCAGCACGGCACCCCCTTGGTGACTATTTCTACCGGACTGATCTTCGGAACAATTTTTTGAGTATATACCCTTATTTCTTCTCGGCAAGAGGGCTATTGACTTTTTAACATAATTAGTGTATACTGGTTACTAGTTTCTGTGGTCGCGGCGCGTAGCCGTGGCTTCAGCGTGGGTACCAAGGAGGTACGTCCATGAGTTTCGCGAAGCGAATCGCCCAGGTCGTCGTCATCGCGCTGGCCGTCGCCAGCGGCATCGTCCTCTGGACGATGGAAGGAAACGCCGACTGGGACCGCCCGTTCTCCGCCGCAATGCGCGGCAAGTAGCGGAACGGTTCGCGTAGTGGGGAGGAGGCGCTCGCGCCCCCTCCCTTCGCTTTTTTAGAATTTGCCTTAGGCGGTTTTTGTTTGTAAAAAGAACTGAGATGTGACAGGCTGGGAATACACACTCCAGAAAGGAGGGCCTGATGAAGAAGCTGTTTGGATGCATCAGCTCTACCGCTCTGCAGTTGCGAGCGAGCGAAGAGTATCGCTTGTTTCAGGAGATGGTGCTTGGTATCAGTTTGGTGGTTGGAATCTTCCTCGTGGCTCTTGGCGCAGCGGGTGTCATCACGAAGGTCGGTTTCGTACTCAGTCTCGGCGGATTCGCAGCCTGCGGCGTTTTCGCGCTGATACTCACAATCGCCGTCGCATTTGGGTGGCCGCAAAGCCGTAGCGGAATTCGGCTGGCGCTGACCACCCTTGGTTTGATCCTCGTGACTTATGGCACGCTTGTCGCTCTCGGCGACGTTCGAGTGAAGCTGCCAGAGGTCCGCGAGAAGATCACCGCAACAACAAGGCGCTAGACCTCCCCAGGTTTGGCGCCGCGTTCGTTAAATGGATGTCAGTAGTGGGCCAGGCCCCTTATTAACTTTTATTTACCTCGCGTTGCTAGTTAGTTTCGCTCGTATGGCCGCTTCTGAGGAAAGGACAATAT
>CAZLKS010000033.1:0-7839 GCA_964560145.1 uncultured Candidatus Saccharibacteria bacterium
TCCATATTGACGTGCAATTTGGTTCAGACTCTTCAACTGCTTCTCAGTCATTCACTGCTGTTGCAGAAACTCCGGTAACTCCACCATCAGGTGGCGGCGGTGGAGGTGGAGGTGGTGGAGGGGGCGGGGGAAGTATCCCGGTTGCCCCAGTTTCTCAACCAGCGGTCGCTTCTGTTGGTGTGGCGGATATGAACGGCGACAATAAAATAAACTCAGTGGACTTCTCTATCATGCTCGCCTTCTGGAAGACTCCGTATCCGTTCAAGAACCCCTATGTAGACATGAACGGCGACAAGCAGGTGAATTCAATTGACTTCTCTATCTTGTTGTATCAATGGGGTAAAAATCCCGCTCTCTTTAAACGACCATAATTATGCGTACTAAAAAAATCAGGGGAATGGTTAGTGGATTATTGCTCGCGATGTTTATGCTTTTGCCGCAATTAGGATATGCGACCCAGCTTACATTTAGTACTACAGCATTAGAAGTCGGTACGCAGCAGGAGGTGTTAGTCGATGTTGTGATTAATCCTCAAGATAAAAAAATAAATGCGCTTGAAGGCGTTATTCAATTTTCAGGAACTGCAACTGATGGTATGCAAGTGAGTATTGAAAATGGCCAGTCAGTATTGCCTATCTGGCCAACACCGCCTCGGTACGACGAAACAACGAAATCAATTGCTTTTATTGGAGGCGTGCCGCAAGGATTCAATTCTCGCGGATTACTTTTTAGACTGCGTTTTACTCCTATCGCCGTGGGCGAAATGATCATTGCATATGCTGGCGGATCAGCATATTTGAATGACGGAAGGGGGACGACGGACCCGGTGGAGTCGCAAGCACTTACAGTGACGGTTGTGGAGCGCGAACTCGAGATATCGGACACGTCTTTGTCTAGTTCAGGTTCTATTTTAAGTGGTATAATTTTAATACTATTTACTGGGATTGTGTGTGCAGCGCTCATATATGGATATAAAAAAATACGTACGCATTAAAAAAATAATTGTACTCTGCGCTGGCGTCTTCGGTGCTTTGTTTTTTGGTTTTCACAGTGCGCACGCGGCAACATTGCATATTAATTCTAGTTCGGGAACACTCTCTCCTGGGAACATTGCAACGCTTTCAGTCGTGTTGAACGCTGAGGGTGTTTCGGTAAATAACGCTGAGGCGAAAATTGTATTTCCCACCGATCTCTTAGAGGTTATTTCGGTGAGTAAGAGCGGCTCAATTCTTTCGTTATGGATAGAGGAGCCGACATATTCAAATCCGGCAGGAATCATCACGTTCAACGGCGGTATTCCTACGTATGGCTTTGCTGGTTCAAACGGAACAGTCGCGACATTCGTGGTAAAGGCAAAGAAAGCTGGCAAGGCGGATATTATTTTCGCTGATGCCGCTGTTCGGGCGAATGATGGATTCGGCACAGATGTGTTAACCGGAAAGTTTGGTAGGACACTTTCAATTATTCAAAGCGAGGAGCCGGTAATCAAAGAAAGCGTGAAGACCGAACCAGCCCCAGTTATCGCAGCGCTGCGCATAACTTCGCCAACGCATCCTTCGCAAGAATCTTGGTATAAGGAAAAGAGTCCAACATTTCAGTGGCAGATTCCGGCGGGTGTAACGGGAGTACAGACGGCGATTGATAAGAAGAGTGCAGGATTACCTCGAGTAATATATACTCCGGCGATTAGTGAAAAAACAGTTGAGAACGTAGAGGACGGTGTGTGGCACTTCAAGGTTCGTCCACGCAAGGACGGAGAATGGGGTTCGGTTAGTACCTATGTAGTGCGCGTGGATACTGTTGCGCCAAAGAAAAACAGCGTTACCTTTGCCTATGACGAAGAGCGGAAAGTCCTTAAGATTGCGGCTGATATCGTCGATGAGACTTCTGGTGTGGAGCAGTATGACATGTACGTGAACGACTCACTCATAAAGAGCATTGAGCCCGCCGAGTTCGTTAAAGGAACGTATGAGCTCGCTCTGAGTGCTCCTGGTAAAAAGACTGTTGATTTAGTTGCCGTAGACCGCGCTGGTAATAGCTTGAAAGTATCAGGTGAGTTTACAGTTCCGGCTGTTCCTGTGCCAGTAGAGACCACTCGGGTTCAGGAAGAGCAGATGCTCGTATCCATCGGGTCGCTCACTATTCCTGCGCTTCACCTTCTCATTGTCGCTCTTCTGGTGCTTATTCTGCTTGTTGCGACCTTTAAGCTTGGGAGTCACTATGGGCGGCTCTATGGAAAGCTTAAGATGCGCAATGCTCTCCTCAAGGGCGATACCACGAAAGTTCTTCTTGTGCTCAAGCGTCGTCTTGAGAAGCACCTTGAGATACTACAGCGCACGCGACATAGCCGTATCCTTTCAAAAGAAGAAAAGGAAATCAAAGAGGCGATCGAGGGCGATTTGGATGAAGTGGACCGCGCAATTGAAGAGCAGAAAAAAGATGCATAAGGTGTTTGAAGACAAATTACTTCAGTAGAAGTAAACGCCTCAGCGTACGCTGAGGCGTTTAGGTTTTGATGATAGCAGGTGTTTTATCGGGACATTTCTGTTTTTGTGCTACAATAGCCACATGAAAAAAATATGTACGTTGACGGGTTCGTGATTGCCATTCCTAATAAAAATATTGAAGCGTATCGCATAATGGCAGAGGGTGGGGCGAAGCTCTGGATGAAGCACGGTGCTGTGGAGTACGTGGAGTGTGTTGGTGATGATTTGACTCCGGATATGAGCGGCATGCCATTTTTACCATTTCCGAAGCTTGCGAAAACGAAACCCGATGAGACAGTTGTTTTTTCGTATATTGTATACAAATCTCGAGCGCATCGTGACCAGGTTAATGCCCGTGTGATGAAAGACCCCGCCATGAATGACCCGAAACAGAAAGATAAGCCGATGCCGTTTGAGATGAAGCGCATGGCCTACGGTGGTTTCAAGGTGATTGTCGGTAAATAAGTGGTTAGGCGTTTAACTTTTTCGTAAGAATCCACGCACTGTATTGTGTGGTATTTTTGCGGTGGCGAAAATAGCTATATGTAATAAGAAAAGCTCTTGAGCGTCAGATGTATATATGAAACACATATATCATGAAGCGCTAGAAAAGCTGACATGTAAAAATGAGTATTTTCGTGCGGTAGTGTATACCGCTTCGCACTGCCAGCTGGTTTTAATGTCTTTACTTCCAGAGGAGGAGATTGGCGTAGAGATTCACAGGGGCGGGGACCAGTTCTTTCGTTTCGAAAAGGGCACGGGCAGGGTCGTAATTGATGAGGCTGAATATCTAGTTGAGGGTGGAGATGCTGTCATCGTGCCAATGGGCGCAAGTCACAACGTCATCAATACCTCAAAAACAGAGGCTCTTAAAATGTACACGCTCTACGCACCGCCGCATCACCCCGATGGGGCAAGATATCGCACAAAAGCAGTGGCTTTACAGGTAAAGGGTGGTAATGCTGTACTACCAGGGAAGACAATTCAATGATTACCAATTTTGGGTTGATAATCAACATCTGGCTTCTGAGGATATCACCGTTGATGGGAAGGGAGAGTTTTACAAAAAATTGAATTTTTCTATCGAAGGATTGCACTCGATGAAAGTTCGTCAAAAATTCAATTCGAAGCTTAGTGCTTTTGCTGAACTTTCACCAGTGGTAGTTCACTTAAGGGTTCCTGGGCGAAATACTTCAAATAATCTTTCGGGGGAAGCTGTCAGCGCGAAAGAGGACTCTGCTCTAAAAATAGAGAGGTGTAGGATTGAGGCGAATATTATTGCAAGGAACGATAGATACAAAGAAGCTGTCGCAAATGATCTTTTGAGATGCTACACTAATCCATCATGCAACTATCAAAACACTGAAATTTTCACTAAAGCGATAGAGGAAAGCTCTCGTAAGGAATCTTATGAAAGTAACTATGCTCGATGTCTGACTGCGAGCCGTGAGGAATTTGAAAAAATGAACAAACAGATTGAAAGCTTTTGGGATAAATGCGAGAATGAGCAGGTTGGGGAGCAAGGCATTACTTTATATAATAAGCGAATGAAATGCGTAATGTTTTATCTTGGCGCTTAAGCGTAAGGGGCAGTAACGGTCAGCCACCTTTAATTTCAGTTTAGTATTCTCCCCGCAACGGGAGCGAGAGTTTTTCTTGTCCGAGCAATTCACGGACCAGCTTGGCTGGGAGTGCATAGGGCGCGCCACTAGTCAGTGGCGACGTGCGGTGCTCGGCAAGGAAAACCGAGCGATGGTTGACCGCATCGGTTGCGGAGCTTTAGCTTCCAATCAGTATAAGGGTTTGTTGGAGGTCGGGCTAGGGAAGGGACTTAAGGGTCTCGGTCGCCTCAGTAGACACGATAGACACTATAAAAAGGAGTTTGTTTTGCTTATGATTTAGCCCGGAAGAGCAGATAAATTAGTCCAATCACTAACCACCCGATGACTATCGCTCCGAAATCAGGCTGAGCATATAGCATCACCACAAAGTAGAGCAGCGCAATGCCGCCAAAAAACCAAGCGGCAATTGGTTTGCCGTAATGAGAGATTTTTTCAGCTTGAGTTTCAGCTTTCCTTTCTCTTGCCATACTCGCCGCCTGAGATTCTTGGCTATTTTTAGCGTAATTGTCGGTGATATCTAAATCAGTGATCCGGCTCTTGCAATGAGTACAGCAATTATCCCCGGCCAGCCATTTGAAAAAGGGAAGATTGATTTTATTGCAGCCCCAGCATTTTTTGTACATATCACTATTCAGTATAGCCCAAAAGAGGGATAATAACTGTGTCCATGATTACAAAGATTAACAAAATTAAGAAGCTGGGCCTCGTTTTCGACGATTACGCATGGGATAGCCATCTTCCTATTTTTAAGCAATTTAATCTCGTGTATGGCTGGAACGGAAGCGGCAAGACTACCTTTTCTCGTCTTTTTGATGCGGTCGGTGGAGCACCTCCTGAGAATCTAGAGTATGAAGTTGAAGATGATCGGGGTAATAAATATAAGCAAGGAGAACCCTTTTCTCAGAAGATTCGTGTATTTAACCAGGACTACATATTCAAAAATGTGCAAATTTTGGAAAGTCGAGCGAAGTCAATTTCGGTTTTACTCGGTGAGGAAAATAAAGAGTTGTTAGAAAAAATAGAGAATGATAAAAAACTACTTGATGGTGATCCATCTAGTACGTCTGAGCAAGCTAAATCCGGGAAAGCCTTACTTTATGCAAGATATTTAAGAGAGCAGTCGCGCAAGTCAGCCGAAAAGGATAACAAGTTCACTGAGATCGCTAAAACAATTGGAGCGGCTATTGGTGGGAACGCGCTTCGATATTATCGGAGGCCGGATGCCGAAAAAGACTTTAGTGCATTAAAAGCAAAAGAGGAGCTATCAGAGGAGGAGCTCCAAAAGAACTCCCTCTTAATAAAACAAGATTCTTTGCCTCAAATCGACCGTATTGTTGTCGGGAAAATTTCCTCGGATGGAGAAGAGGTCGAAGTTGCTGATTTCCTCAAATTGATTCATGGGTCGGCGCAAGCACTTCTGCGGAAAACCGTTGATTCGGAGATCATTGCCCGTCTCGCCAGCCATGGCGACATTTCGGAATGGGTAGAAGCCGGATTTCATTTACATAAAAAACATGCTTCATCCGTTTGTGAGTACTGCTTGCAGGAAATCCCTGCAGTTCGTATTCAGCAAATCTCGCGCCACTTCAGCGAAGCGGACAGGAAGTTAAAGGATGAATTAGACGGTTTGATGGGTCAACTGCAGGGGGCCTATTCGTTGATTGATGCGCTAAATATCCCCGAGAAAGATCGTTTTTATCCAGAATTGCGGGCGAGCTTCGAAACTGCTGCGTCAAATTTTCGTACTTCGAAGCAAAAGATTCTTGCGAGCATCACGAGGTTCTTAGAAGAACTAAAGGGTAAGAAAAGTAAAACAACCGAGGTATTGGTTTTGAAATCTAAGCCTGAGATTTCAGAGTGCACGGCGAAGATCGGCAAGATTAATGAAATCATCGTCTTACATAATAAGACGAGTTCTGATTTTGATATGGTTAAGAAAAAGGCGGCGGATAAGGTTAAGACCCATTATCTCAGTACTATTTTTGACGGGGTGCAAAGCATTCTCGGTGAGATAGAAAAACTCTCACAGGATATAAAGTTATTGGGAGATGAGATTGATACCATCAAGGAACGCATTTCCAAGAATATGGCAATCGTTTCATCTGACCATAAAGCTTGCGAGGAAATAAACAAGAAGCTCGCAACATTTCTTGGCCATCAGGAGTTGACGTTCGTTCCTCAAACAGAGAAAAAAGCCGATAGAGAGGGAAATGAAAAAGAGGTTGTTGTGGGATATAAAATAATGCGAGGAGAAAAGCCAGCGGTTTATTTGAGCGAAGGAGAAAAGACTGCTATCGCTTTTGTATATTTTGTCGTCCATCTTGGCGATCAGGATTTTAACGCTGCAGACGGGATTGTGGTGATTGACGATCCTATTTCGAGCCTTGATTCAAATTCTCTTTATCAAGCATTTAGTTTTTTAAAGAACGCGGTCAAAAATGCAACGCAAGTGTTCATTTTGACGCATAGTTTTGATTTTTTGAAATTACTGATGAATTGGCGAAGGAGTGATGGTGGTGCTGGCTATTATATGATAAAAAATAATTTTCCGAATAACGTTCGGCGCGCCTATTTAGATAAGATGGATAAAGAGCTTTGCGAATACGAGAGTGAGTACCACTACTTGTTTAAGCTGCTCAAGCAGTTGCGAGATGAGCAGGATGATTCTATCGCGAAAGCTTATCCTGTCCCTAACATTGCACGTAAAGTATGGGATACATTTTTAATGTTTAGCGTGCCAAATGGTAAAAGTCCTTATAAAAAAATGGAGGAGCTGAAAGCTGCAGGTCGAGATGCGCAAAAGTTGGATGCAATTTATAAATTCACCAATGATCAATCGCATATAACCGGATCCGGTTTTAATCCCGCTCTTGTTCCTGAAACTAAAAAGGTGATAAAGGAGCTATTCGAGATAATGGCCGAGGTTGCCCCAGATCATTTTAGGGTTCTTAATCAGGCAACTACCTGATTATGGGCCGATTTCACTATTCGGCTCGAGCGTGCTTGAAGAACGGCGAGAGGCTTTTAGCAGATTCAGAAAATTTGTTTGACTGGGAAAGATATCCTTCTGCTTTTGCGCTGGCCAAATTGGCGCAAGAAGAATTTGCGAAGTGCTTTATTTTAAAGCTGGTGGCGATTGGAACATTGAGATGGACCAGGGTGGTGAGGCGTTCGCTTAACCACCATATTTCTAAGCAGCTCATGGCTCTGATTTTGGATTATCTTTATCCGGATACCGATGAGTTGATGGCGATGATAAAAAATAAATCTTGGGGTATGCCGAAAAAGGTTGCTGATGCAATGAATATTTATATCCATGAAATTCTGATGAGGTGGGAGTCGAAAAATTGGGAATGGTCTGATCCTCCGCAATATGATGGCGAGGCGAAGTTAGTTTTCTCTGGTAAGCAAGATCGTACTAAGCAGGATGCTCTTTATGTTGATATTGCTTCAGATGGGAGCGTGATCAAGTCATCTTCTAAATTTTCAAAAAAGATTATTGAGATCGAGATAGAGAAAACGAGAAGATATAAATATGCGGCAGCCATGCATAGTAGCGAATTAAGTCGCCGCGATGTTTCTTCGATTTTTAGACAAATTTCTCAGGGTTTGAGAGATTAAGTATTCTCAATTATTTCCCACTCAATCAGCGTAAAGTTTTGTGGTTTGAGGCCGTAGGCGAGTGCGGCGGTTAGCCAGTTAATTTGCGTTTCTTGAATTCGGTCCTGTTT
>CAZLKS010000034.1:0-7770 GCA_964560145.1 uncultured Candidatus Saccharibacteria bacterium
ACACGCAAACTACGCGCCGTCAACATTTCCAGCGACCCGGCCGAGGTGGAATCTCTATTTACCCATTCCCTACTTCGCTCAGAATAGCTGCGAAGGGGTGAGCGTACGGATGGGTAAATGGAGGTGGGTTAGATGGCGGAGGCTTTGCGACTGTTCTTCTTGCCGTACCGGCTGTCGCGATTCAAGACGTCCTCGATAATCCAGTAGCGATGCTCATCGGTGTAGTAGTAACGATAGGTATTCGTATAGCCCGAAAGAGTGAATGGTTCATCCACCCCTTCGCTTTCTATCTTCGCCTTCATCTGTGCAAAAAACTCCGGATATTGTTCTTCCAGAATATACTCATGCGGCGCAGTCAGCGCGTAGGTCTTAGCAAAGGTCCAAGTTATTTCCATTTTAAACTATTTGTCTTATCAGTGGCATAAGAAAATCTGCAAATTCGTCCACGTTACGCCTCATCCATTCCACTGCATCTTTATCTGAAGCAAACTCACTGGCATTCCTAACAATATGCAATGAATCGATTATCGACGCCTTATTTAGATTCAGCCATGGCAAATGTTTTTTTAAATCATTGCTGTTCCGCAAGATTAATGATTCAAGAGCACTTATTTTCTGTGCATCGCCAAGCTTCATTTTTTCATATTCGAAGTTTCCGGAATAAGAGAGAAAAACTCCATATCTTCGTTTTTCCGTACTTTCGAAATGCACTGAATAACATGTAATCCAAAATGAACTGTCTGGAATATGGAATCGGATACAGTTATTCCCCCAAGAGACCTTTGAAAAGGTTGGATTGCTGGAGCCATATTCGTACAGGTTCTTCGTTAGCTCCTTCCATGGATTTACGCCGTCACTATTTGAGACCTCCACCTCTTTGATAGTTTTTTTCCTACTAATCATTTTCTTATCTTTGGTGTGCGTTGGACAGTTCTCCTCCTGACAGCCGACACTCAAACATTTCGCGCATTGCGAATCAACACATTTACACTTAACTCCTAAAAGTTGCTTTTCGTTTTCAATTTTAGGAATTTCATTTTGAATATAATCGAAACACTTCTCGCAACAACCATCCAGCCGCCAACAAAACTCCTTAGTAATGCCAGTGTGGCATTCTCGGCAAGAATGATCCGGATAGTCCTTACTGCAATACGGGCAATCAATGCTTAAATCGCTCTCGTAATCTTTTTCGTGTTGAAATTTTTTATTCATAAATTCATTCTGGCGCCTTTACCTCCGTGACCAACCCGACCCGGAATTCCTCCAACTTCGCCAAACACTCGTTCGCTTGGTCGATTGTATACGCATTATGCTCCTGAAAGTCGGCGGCGCGCAAGTGGACGTTGTTTCTCACTTTGCGGAGGTCATGAAAGAAGTGCCAAAGGTCGCGATTCAAAAGCCCATACTCATGATGAGCCTGACCAAGCAGAATGGTGAAGTCGGTGCGCTCGCCCATTGGCAACCCAAGCTTCTTACGTGCCTCAAAGATGCCGTCAAAGAGTGCCGCCTCGATAATTCCGCCAACAGCAACCATGATGTCCTTGCACAGCAGAGATTCAATCGTTAAATAGACCTGGTACTCGTTATAGAGCCGGACCATGAATTCAATATATTGCATTTGATACGCAATATTTTCTCGCACCGCCGAATCCACAACAAACCCCCACTGGTCTTTGTATGAGTTGGCCGAAGCCGGATGTGAACCTTTCTCAAAAAGAGGTTTCTTGTCGGAGTTGTCATTCCGCCGATCCACCGCGTCACTGATTTGTTTTTGGAGAAGGAGCATTTTCATTCATTACATCACGTCCGCCCAAGGCGAGCAAGCCCGCATTCCTGAAATCAAGTTAAGGGCAACTGAACCATTTCTGCGACACACCCCATATCTCAAGAGCCCAACAATTTTTTAATACTTGCACTATTAGACTTTGAAATCTGCAAATTCTGACTCGCGACAAATTCCCAAAAAATATCTTTTACGTCTTGCTCATTGCATATAAGACCTCTGGCCTGAGCTAAGGAAGAAATTTGGTGCGCACGGACTTTCGAACATGCCCTGGTTAAATTACTCGGAATAGACGGTTGAATCCTCCAGGTTGCGATATCCCAAATTTTAGAAATACAATTTTCAAGATGATTTTCATATTCATCGAACAGATTTTCAACTGCAAATCCGTTAGGAAGCATTAATACAAAGATGTTCTCCGCACCTTTAATTTTGAATTTTTTAAACCCGTTTGCCTCTTCCTGGGCAGTAGTTGATAAAAAACGAGAGAGATGACTTGCGCCTTTATCGGAATCAACTATGAAATACACGCTTCTTCGAATTAAGTCCTCATTATTGATGAACACGTCTATGTATTTGGCGATTTCAGTGACGCCCTCTAAACCACGTAAAACATCAATTCCGGCTTCTTTGAATTTCTGTGCAACAATTTCCTTTTTATCCTCTAAGAAAATAAGGCTTTGGCTTTGCGAAGCTACAAAGTAGGCTAAAAAGTTGGAATCGCCCATTAATTTTCCTACTTCATTAACTTCAGAATCTTCCCAGGCCAAGACTGCTTTTGACTTTTTCAACTTGTGATCTTCGAGAAGATTCCATCTGATATTCACTCCACCAACCCTACTAACGGCGAGCAATATAGCCGAGTGAGTGGAAATCATCATCTGGATATTTTCTAGCCAAGCATCTGAATTTAATTCCTGTGCAAATTTAATAACGAGGTCGGCGTGCAGAAACGACTCAGGCTCCTCGAGTAACCAAACCGGATGGTATTCACCCTTATGCAGAGAACGGTCACTATCCAGTAAAAAATGGGTTAAATACAAAATCGTAGACTGAGCACCGGTCCCGTGTGAAGCAAGCTCAATCTCCGCAGCCCCGGGATAGCCCTGAAAATTGATATCAGAAATTGCAACAATTTCTTTTATGTCCTTTGGTAAGTCTATCGTTGCTTTCGATTCAGGCCATATTTTTTGCAAGCTTGCCGTGAGCGAGGTGGAAAGATACCCACGCGCTTTAGCCCTCAGCTCATTCCATTTTTCTTGCAGCTCAGTAATGCTATGCGCAATTTGTGGACCGCGGCCCCAATTTGCTAAAAGCCTTTGCCTCAACTTCTCCTGCGCACGAATTAAAAGCGCTTTGCCTTCCTGCGGATGAATGTAGATAACATGGACACTCTTAATAACCTTAACGATATCTTCAGGTAACTCGATGAAGCTCGCATAGTGCTTTCCGAAAACCTGATAAGTTGCAGAAACTATTTTCGAGTCTGGAGTGAAGATTATAAACTTAGTAACGGGGATAAGATTTGTTTTGTACGATTTGATCAGGCGATTTTTCAGTGTTGCCCCACTCAAATTATTTACATCGAACTCCACCGTTATTTCGGCTCGGTTATAACCTGCTTTTTTTGCCAAGTATAAAGTTCTATTCAAAAATTCCCCGCTATTATAGAGCGAATCATCAAAAAAGAACTTAATTGCGTTCAGAACGGCTGTCTTACCGGCATTATTAATGCCGATGAAATAGGTACTTCGCGCGAAGGAAAAGGTCTCTAGATCGCGAAAGCACTTGAAGTTCTTAATACTTATGTTCGATAAGATATTCACGTGATGTATCTGGTATTAGATAGTAGTTGACCTCAATTGCCCCCAACTCATTGTATCTTATCTGACTTTTGAAGATTATGCCTAGCACACAAGATCTGAATATTACGCACATCCTCACTGCGTCCTCCTTTTGAGAAAGGGAGAATGTGGTCATAGTGAAGCCCAGTATTCTCGCCGCACTCCCGACATTGCCCCTTATCCCTCTTCCAAACTTCAACTTTCACAGCAGTAGGGATCATACGCTCATGCTTGTATTCCTTGACGTCAACTACAGACTTCACTTCGTCTGTAGGACGTAGGTAAAATTTGAAAACTTTGCGTCCGTTTTCCTCTACGACCCTGGCGTCAACAAGATTAAAAATTCCTTTATCAAACCACACGCCAACGTCCAGCTTCTCATACACTTGAATTTGTAGCGCACCAGTGCGCTCACCTTTTTTGAATTTGATCGCTTCAGTATAAAATTTCCCGTTATCGCTAAGCCGCCCGCTATCGCGATGCATAGGTTGGTCAATACTCTTTTTACCCTTGTGGCCGGCACTCGCATCATGCCCTTCATATATAAGTAGCTGCTCATCAGGCAACCATTGGTCCTTATATGGTGCATTAGCTCGCGACGACATCAAAAATACAGACAAGCGACCATCTGTACGAAAATTCATCCCTTTCTGGAGTTGCTGTCTTTCGCGAACGGAAAGTTGTAAATACGAGATTATGGGAGAGCCGTCCTCCTCGAGTTTAGCCATGTCTCTCAACCATAACGCGCAACCATCAATAGATCAAGATCGCCCCTTCGTCCTATCAAGGAAATACTTTTTGACATTCTCATCCGCAAAGTATACATAACAGCCCTTTATGCCGCGGCTCATAAGCACCTTATAAATGTTTTTTACGAGCTTAGTTAGTTCCTCCGGCTTATCTCTTAGGCCGCTCTTACCCGTTGAATCTTTATAGGAGCTCCAGTCTACATTGTATCGAAGCTTCTCTGGATCAAATCGTAAATCCTTGCCGACGATTACGCCCACGTAATCGAACTCCAGTCCCTGTGACGTATGAATACAACCTGCCTGATTAATCCCTGATGGATCCGCGGCCCAATTTGTTCCAGCTCTACGCGAGTTCCACGGCATCTTAAAATCAAACTCCGGGATGGTCACGTCTTCAATCTCGCCATTATTATTCCCCTTACTTGCCGAGGTCCACTTCCAGGCATAGCCGGCTAGAATACGCGCATCAAATCCCTTATCATGCTTAGCCTTGATCGCTTCCCGAAGCTTATTCGGATCGTCAAAAATTTTAAAGTCAAAATCTTTCTGCTCCCAACCATCAAAGTTTGCGGTCTCCTTAATTTGCAAAGTGCTGTCGAGCCAATTCAAATAGCCTTCAGCACCAGCACATCGAAATTGTGCGGTCAGCTGAATTTCATACACCTTCGCATCGTATTTTTCAGCCATTTTCTTAATTTCCCTAACAGACCCAACATCATGCGGACGAATCATTTGATCATCGTCAACGAAGAAAATAGACTTTTTTGTCGCCTTAATAATATCCTCGACTTGGTTCTCTCCCTTGTACTGATAAGCACCTTTCCTTTTTAAGCGGTGAGCCTCATCGACAATAAGAACGTCAAAGGTATCTTTCGGCGCATCAACAAAGCCCGCCGACCCTTTAAAAAGGTTTTGCAGTCTTGTCCTATTCTCATTGCGGGCTAACCTATGAACCATCACTCCTCTGAACGAGGCATTGGGTGCTACGAATTGTGCGTTGAGACCATCTTTCAGGAGGTATCCAAATAAGTTCATCGAAATAACTGATTTACCGGTACCCGGACCACCCTTCACAATGACGACCGCCTTTTTATCGGAATTCTTCGCGACCGCACGCGCCGTTTCAAAAGCGACCTTCTGCTCATCGAGCAATATAAAAGCCTGATTACCAGCATACATTTTCTCGACATATTCGATCAGCTTTTTACTAGGCCGGATCTTCCCTCCTTCAATCTGATATAAAATGTCTTCACCTTTCCCAAAACGTACATATTTATGCAGGAATTGCTCTAGCTTCTCGTAGTCATCCTTAAAATATATGGGCGCTTCCTCTATCAACTCTTTATAAATAGCAGACTTAAGCGGCTCAGGACTCGCCTCTTTGTAGTTATGCAGATAAGCGCATGCATATGGCAATAAATTCCCAGAATCGATTTCTTCATTGAAATCCTTTAAGAAGCGCTTATATGAATCCGCTTGATAGGACGGATGCGGCGTGTCACGGACCGCCCCATTAATAAATGTTTGCACAATTCCGTCGCGCTCTGTCGACTCTGCCTTATCCCACTGCTTAAGCTCAATGATAACGAAATTTTTATTGCCTTTCTCATCCTCTCCGGAAATCAAGAAATCTACGCGTTTTGAAGTCGCTGGAACAATGTATTCAAGCAAGACTCCGCAGGTATCAGAAAGCTCTGCTCGTCGGACAATCTTCTCCATAAAACCTAAAGAATTTCCCCATGACCGCCGCTCCGATAGTGCAACTGAATGACCCAACCGCTCTCGAAAAGCCCGTTCGATAACATCGACTATCTGATTTGTATCGACGTCGTTCCTAAAACCTTTAAGGGTATTTTTGTAAAGAATCATAACTCAGTATACTTCTTATGGTTCCCTTTCGCTTTCTCTACTGGATACTTTTTCTCGATTTTGATGAGCTTCTTTTCTAGGGCTTCCTTTATATCAATGCCGATGATATCGCTCATACTAAGCACCCAATAAAAAACATCAGCAAGCTCTTCGCCTATCTCATCCTTGTGGGTCTTTACGTACTCTTCTAACTCGGCGCCGTTTCGCCATTGAAAGTGTTCTAAAACCTCCGCAGCTTCAAGCGAAAGTGAAAGTGCAATATCTTTTGGATTGTGAAACTGTTTCCAGTCTCTATCCTCTCGGATTTTTGTTATCTTCGCCGTTAACTCCTTGATTTCGGACATATGCCAATCATCCCATTTCATCGGGCTTCATTCAAGTCCTTCGGGATAGACACGGCAAGCCACCTGCCCTACTCTCTTCCCTTTATCTCCCCGTATACAAACGGCACCTCTTCTGGGGTGTGGCGGCAGGAGCCGTCTATTTCGCTCATTCGCTCCCGTGGGCAGACGCTATCAATACTGGTTAATTCTTTGTAGCGATACTTTCCGCCCTCGCCGGTCCACTCAAAACTAACCTGTGGCACAAAATTGGTATCCACAAACTGCATCACCTTGGTTTTAAGGTCCATTAGAACATATGGGCCCGGACCGGCGTCACACTGATTGCAGACGACGGCGCGCAGCTGGGCAAACTGGCCGTTAGGCGAAATTGATTCAATCATGGGAATCTTGGAAACACTTGGCATCATCTCGGAGCGTGCCACAACAGCAAACACCTTTGTCGCTGGATGGTAGCTATACAACCGGTAGACCGGCTCTACCCTGCCGGGTACTGGATTCTGCTCCTCAAGCGTAATGTAGCCGACTCCCTGCGAATCGCAAAAAACGGAGACAAAATCTCTGACCTCTCCTTTGATGGGTAGGGCGACCGCGTGCGGATTTTTTGCCTTAAACTGCGCCAAGGTCATTGGCTCCGGCAGATACTCTAACCGCGCCGGACGATTCACGACATAAAAGACCTCCCGACTTGAACAACCGGCGAAATAAATGGTTGAGGCGGTCTCCCGTGGAGGCGCCATCTCGCCACCTTGAGGCACGGGCGGATACATCACCTCACCCCCGGGTACATCAACGCGCTCTACAACTCCCGGCGGAATAGACATTGATATGGGCCACATATCACGCGTGGTAATCTTACCCGTTAACTGAACGAAGCCATATACCGCGAGTAGACCAATGATGCCATAGGCACAAAGCTCAAGCGGACGGCGCAGGTCTTTATATACTTTTTGCATACCACTCATACAGCAATACTAACATGAAGCAGAGCGCCGCCCGCAAGGTGACTGACCGGATTTTCTCTTTACATCTCGGGTTGTTTCGTATAAAAATAAAACGCCTGAAAGGAGGGCTTATGAAAGGAGATGTTTGCGTGTCCTGCCTGCCCTCCGAGCGGAGGAAGACCGACAAGGTCATTCGCAAGGCGGACGGAAGAACTATCTGCCTGCGTTGCGACTCGCGGT
>CAZLKS010000035.1:0-7618 GCA_964560145.1 uncultured Candidatus Saccharibacteria bacterium
TTTCGTATTTCGTAGCGTACACGTATTTTCGTACATGTTAGTACTTTGTAGCCTATTTGGGCTTGGTGAATGCCCGGTTTTCTACCGTCAGATTTACGTACTCAAGTTTCGAAAGTCCTGGCTTTTGAATAAAGCGCGCTAGGGCTGGAAGTGCCGTTGGTGTTGGGTCGAAGCGAAGACTGAAGAGTATTCGACTACCCTGCGCCGTTGTGATGATGAGTTCTTGCAGGCTTCGATGAATTGCAACTTTTACAATATTCATACTGAGAGCCTGCGTGCCGTCTAAAATTTTTTTTACGATTGAGAACGTCTCTGTGGCGAGCACTGTGTTGCCAATTGATCCGACTGGCTCAGCATCATCAAAAACGGTTTGCACGAGTTGCCCGTCTGCGACCGGTGCGGGTTCAAAAATGACACCATTTGTATCTACCCAGTAACAATTTTCGTTGGTACCGCACCAGACGACGTAGCGTTCGCGCGGAGCCACTGTTATGGTAATGCCTCTGTCCCAAAATGACTTTGTGACACTGATTGTGGCGATGCGTGGGGTTGAGTAGGTTAACTTTTCTGACCACGCTAACCAGTTATCGGCACCCAGCCATCCGTGGGAGCTCGCCGCAACCTGCGCTTTAAGTGTCGTGATAAGTACAGACTCGTCGATTCCATTTGCGTTTATAACTCGTAGTGACCCAACCTTGAAGAGCGGTGAGCCGGTAAAGAGATATACGACGCCGGTCAGGATGAGTATTACGGCACTAAAGTAACCGTAGAGTCTGAGGCGACGAAAAAAGGTGCGACGAGTCTCGAGACGTGAAGAGTTCCTTAAAGTCATACCTATAGTATAACTCGTTCAATCAAAGGATTTAATCTCGTGATGAGCTCGTACGGCGAAGTATTCGCACGACTAGCGATTTCTCGAGCAGAGAGAACTTCTTCCTTGTCGGTGCCAATGAGGGTCACGGGATTACCCGTCTGGCAAACAACGTCTGTTACGTCGATAACAGTCATGTCCATCGATACGCGGCCAATTATTTTACATCGTTTCCCATTCACGAGAATGCTGCCGTTCGATGAAAGAATCCAGGGTAGTCCATGCCAATATCCAATCGGCACAATAGCAATTCTTGTTGCTCGCGTTACACGTTCGGTCATGTCGTAACCAACATACTCCCCTTTTTCGATGCTCTTTATTTCACTAATAATTGATTTCCAAGATAGAATCGGCCGTAATGCGAGCTTATCAGCCAGTTGAACCTCGAGTTCCTTCGATGGGTAGAGGCCAAATAGTCCAATGCCTATTCGGACTGCGTCAAGGTGGTATTTCGGGTTAATAAGTGTGCCGCCCGTTGCTGCAATGTGCACAATTATCTTTTTATATCCTACGTCCTTGAATAAGCGAACCGCCTTTTCGAACTCGGCGAATTGTCTTTCGGAGAAAGTTGGATAGTTGAGGTCTTTCGCGCTGGCAAAATGCGAAAAAATACCGGTGACGCGAATTGCATTCTTTTTGCAGTACGTAATCAGCGACGGAATATCCTTACCATAGAAACCTTGGCGGTGCATACCTGAATCGATTTTGATGTGAATGTTCGGACGGCGCGTCGAATCAGGTATTTCCTGAACAAGCGCATTGAGTGCATCAAAATTAGAAATAGAGATGGTAATATCGGGGTCAGTTGCCTGTTTCGCTACGCTCGAAAGCGTTGGTCCGAGTACTAAAATTGGTTTTGTGATGCCCTCGCGGCGCAGCTTGAGACCCTCGATAACGCTATCAACACAGAAGCCGTCAACACCTGGATTTGCAGCTTTACTGAATGAGACAAGGCCATGTCCGTAGGCGTTTGATTTTACTACAGCCCAAAGTTGTGTCTTTTTTGAAATCATTTTGCGGAAGGTTTGAACGTTTGCAGCCAGTGCCGCCGTGTCGATTTCAATCCATGTTTTTTGTTGTTTATGCATCATACATTTTTATTGCGATATCCTAATTATCATTTCGAGGAATTCCTTTGGGTAGAGCGGGATTGGCTCGGCGAGCGCCTGATGGAAGAGTACGGTTGAAGCGGTTAGACCTGGGAGTGTATTCACCTCGATTACTTTTATATTACCCGTAGTCCGTTCTATAAAGGTGTCGATGCGGGCATAGCCATGGATTCCGAGCTGCGTTGCAAGCAATTCGAGATTTTTTCGCGCCTTCCGGATTGCTTGTGTCGAGATAAGATTTTCGGGCGGCGGCGTAATATTAACTCCAGTACCACCTTGAAACTTCTCCTCTAGACTTAGAATAGCACCTTCGGCCACGGTAATGCTTGGTTGGAGCGCCTGCAACTTCCCCTGATCTTCGATGACTCCTACCGTTATCTCAATCCATCCAGTTTTTGGTGTATGTTTCAGTTGGTTGTTTTTCACGCGGAGAATGTCCGTTTCGATATACTGCTCATACACAATCTCGCTCGGTGCCTCGCGTGGCATCTCGATAATTCCTGTTTGATATTTAAATGTTTTAACGGGAATGTGTGTTGCACCGCTTCGCATGAGACGAAGATAGTGCTTGAGCTCCGCCGCTCCTGCAAGACGAACAACACCAGATGAGCAGCCATCAAACCGTGGTTTGACGATGAGTGTTTTTGAATTGAGTTCGCGGATAACTGCCTTCCAGTCTACGTCGATTTCGAGCGGAAACGAGAGCGATGGAATGCTGGCGACCCCAGGAATCTTGAGTTCCTGAATGGTGCGAGCGGTTACGTATTTATCGATACAGATTTTTGAGGTCGCAGAACTGCTGCCGTTGTATCGAATGCCAGCCTTATCAAGCATTAACTGCATAGTCCCGTTCTCGCCGATGCCGCCGTGGAGTGCAAGAAAAACATATGTTGATTTCTTGATAAAATCAGCGAGGCTCATTTTCTGTGGCAGAAAGAATGCCTCGGTTGCATCAGTCGACTCGAGAGCAAGCGACATTTTTACTTTCTCGACAAGTGCGGCAAGTCGCTTCGAATCGCTTTCGGCGTTTTCGCAGTTTTGTAGAATTTCTTCGACGGTATGATTGAGTGCAAGTGCATAGGGCAGTTTCCAGACGTATCCGTTCAGGTCAAGCAAGTATGGCTGTGGTTCGTATTGTTCAGATTCCCTTAGCTTAAGCCAGACGTTCGTGCCACTCATGAGTGACACCTGCCGCTCCGAGGTCTGTCCACCGAACAAAACATTCACATGCTTTCTTCGCGATTTACCATTTGCCATTTGCGATTTGTCAGGCGGCATCACGATGCCATTTCGCCGACAGGCGGACCTAACAATAAATCGCAGGAGGTCAGCATGGCTCATGCCGAGACGTGAGGCCTGCTGAAAAATAAAGCTGTTTTGCTCCATGCCGCTTATCGTATTGAAATCCGAGAACCAAATAGTACCGTCTTCAAAAACCCAACCATCAAGACGTGCGAAGTCGTGCATGCCAAAGAGCGTAAACAGCTGCTGCGCCTGTACCTGAATTTTTTCGATGACCTCGTTGCTGAATCGCGGCGGACAATGGTAAGTGACGCGATTTGTTGGTAGGTATTTTTTTCGAAAGTCGAAAATCTGATGAGCAGTGTAGTCAGTCTCTATCTCGGTTGGCAGAATGCAGACAGGCATCCCGAACTTATTTTCGAGAATAACCGCGGTGAATTCGACTCCTTGTGCGAACTGCTCAATGACGACACGCGTATCCATTCTCTTGCTAAAGAGAAGCCGTACCTTTTCGAGTGCCTCACTCGGCGTGCTAACGGAGAATACGCCGATACTTGAACCTCCATTAGCTGGCTTCACAACTGCTCTTTCGATTTTGTGCAGCCTAAAAAAATCTTTGATTATTTTTTCGTGGTCGGTGTGATATATCTTAAGTACGGCTGATGGAAGTGCAAAAAAGCCCGCACGCCGAATCGCTTGATTACTTTCAAACTTATCGAAAACTTTTCGACACGATGTCGAACCGCTGCCGACAAAAGGAATGGAGTTTTTTTCGAGAAAGGATTGAATCCCGCCATCTTCGCCGTATTGTCCATGCATAGCCGGGAAAACAATATCAAGTTTTTTGAGTTCAGCGATGAAAGCTTTTTGATTGAGCGCGAAAGCAGTTTGACTGAGCTTAAAATCGAAGTCTGAGGGGGTATTTGAATAAAGCTGCGCCTTGCTTATCCGGAAGGCGTTCTTTTTCTGGTCGAGATAAAACGGAACAACCTCAATCTGATTAGTATCAAGATAGGTCAAAACAGACCGAGCCGAATTAAGCGAAATGCCTTTTTCGAGCGATGGCCCTCCGCAAATCACGCCGATTTTGAATGTTTTTACGCTCATTCTTGCAAAAAACTATTAAGTAATAAACATTGCTATTATATGACAAAATAGCCCTCTTGCCTAGTATGCGGGGTTATTTTTAGCTTTTCTTGCAAATTTTCGACTAAATACCGACTACCTTTCCGATTGTTGCTGACTCAGTTATCTCGCTGACAAACTTAGCGGGCATTGTGTATTCGACGGTTTTGCGGCCTATACCAGGATTATTTGCTGCGCCAAAGGCGCCATCTTCGTATTGACCACCAGGGTTGCGGCTGGCAGGAACCGTCACGGTTACATCACCTGCTTCGCCAGCACTACCCTCGGCGATTTGAATTCCCATTGGTGTAGCAAATGCGGCTCGAACAGCTCGTAGAACATATTGCTTAAGTGTTTGATCGGTCTTTTGAAGTGTTGTGTAGGTTGGCTCGATGAACAGCATTGGTTTTTTGTCGGGGGTGGCGACAAGTTTGACGATACTGCGTCCAATGATGGATTCCATAAAATCGGCATTAGATAACGAGGCGATGACGGCGTCGATACCTTCATCGTCTATTCGAGCCTGTGCCTCTGGAGGGAATCGATTAACGTTGTACAGGTAAATAACCTTGCTGTGTGCGTCGCCCATATAACCGGCGAGAGCCTGGTTGTGGTCGGCGGAGCCTTCGTAATTTTGGCAAGAACCATTTCCTTCTGGATATTTACCGAGCTGAATCATCATCCGCGGATCATCAGAGAGCAGCACGCCAATGCGGTATTTTTCACTTAATTGGTTTTTTGTTTCAAGGATGCCGGTAATGGTTTCAATGTCCTGTAGGAAGCTGGCGTTTTTAGCGAAGCGCTGCTTGAGTTCTCGGAGGGCCGAGGTTATCGATTCTCCCCTTTTGGTTGGCTTTACTAAAATCCGGTTTCGGGCGATATGTTCGGGTGTTAGTTGCGAAAGACGATAGAGAGTGCGGATTGTTGTTAACTCCTTGCGTTCGTTATGTAGCACGCCAATGTTTTTTGCTAACGTTTGGGCGGTGATTGCCATCTTTTCGGCAATCTTACTTTGTAGTGCCACCTCGGCTGCTTTTTTCGTTTCGGTTGTTACTGTGCGCAGCATTGTAAGCATCTGATTTTGCAGTTCAGGAGGTAACACGACGCCTTCTTTCGGTGCGTTAGTGAGTAGTTCGCCAACAGAATCCAGTGTCTCGCTTGGTAGATAGGTCGCTAGAAAGTCCAAGGTATCGCGCACCTTTTTGTTGACAGGAAGAGGATTTGCCGCGAGCATGCGAGCTGCATCCTCAAGTTTTTTTATGTCATTAAAACGAATAAGTGCAGTCACCGCACCCAACTCTTCACCTACGCGCGTTAACTCGTCGTCTATGATTTTACTGCGGTTTTCTGGGTTAGCGGCAGTAGCCGTAAACGTTTCGCGAAGCTGATTTTGAAGTTTAACGTCGCGCGGGTCTGAATCTTCACTACTCGCAAGATGGCCATGAAGTACCGACTCCTGAATACGTTCTGCGACTCGAATTGGTTTATCGGCACCAACCTCCTTCATCATAACCTCGTCATAGAGCATTGCGTCACTCGTTTTCCACGTGGCGAGCTGTTTGGGGCTTAGGACGGCGAGCTGTTTGGCTGTTACTGGATTTTCGGGATTGTAGCGCCACGCAGCCCATTTTTGATAGGTTGGTGGGTCGAAGTTTGCTACCATTTCAGCTAAATAATTCTGCGTTTCCTTGTATTCACTGTTAGACATTTTTGAGGCATACAAGAAAATCGGCAGGATAGTACCCCATTCTTTTAGAAGAAGACGAAGTTTTTCTTCGGTGACGCCACTATGAGGAAGAAGGTCTTTTGCGGCAGAGAGTGTCGCTGTTTCTAATGCGGCGACGGTCTCGCTAATGCTTTGCTTACCTGAGAGAATCGAAACTATTTTTCCGTAATGATCCTTCGCAATTAAGCGTGCTACTTCGACATCAAAGTTATTATCATTTCGAGCATAAGTGTCCCCTATGATAATCAGTATTTCGAGATATTTTGTAATCAGTTCGAAATCAGACGATTGCGCATTTTCTGCAGTGCTTAATTTGTCGATTGCAGCTCTGCGTATGGGCTCATTGGTGAGCGATTGAAGTGTAGTTACGGCGTAGAGTAAGGAACTTCTTTCTTGTGAGCCCTTTACCTGAGCGTAAAGTCCATCAATGGTTCTGTGAATCTGAGCAGGTTTGCCGGACCCAAGTGTCCACGCCGAAGCAAAGACCTCGTCGGGTATGTGCGGACCATAGGTTTCGCGCAAAACTGATGGCAACATTCCGTTTTCTTGTGCTTGAGCGTAGAAGGTGTTGAGTGCCGGAAGCGCCTTGTCGCGTAGACTTTTGCTTGAGATTCCATTTACACCAAGAAGGAATTTTAATTCTTCTACGAGAAGGGCGGGGTCTTTTTCGTTGCCAAGAGTGTCTGCGGATAAAACAATAGCTTTTAGTGCGTCGGGTATGCCCCTCGTATGCTTTTGTAGAATGGTCCGAATAATGGCGAGTCGTAATCTGCGATCGAGTGTCTCATTTTGCGCAAGACGGAATAGATAGTCATTAGTGGTCGACTGATCAAGTTCGAGCAGTGCTCGAAGACTTACCTCTTGTGCAGCGCTTAGCCCTAGGGTTCCGCGCACTTCGCCGTCAGCCGGATTCTCAGAGGTCTTTGTTTTTGACCGAGCGGTAATGTGACTGACGAGCGCCATAAGAAGCTCGGGGTCGTTTTCTAGCGCCTGCCCCGCAAAAGCAATGGCAATACTTTTGAGTTCGCGTGGATTAGCCGAGTCAATCAGCTGCCAGAGACCTTCTTTTACTTTTAAATACGTTGAATCTAGGTCTTTCGTCGTATTATTCGTGAGCTTGAAGTCGTTGAAAAGAACGGCGAACATTAGAAGGCCCTTTCTTTTTTCTTCGGGGGTGGCATCAGTCTTTGCTTGGATTATAGTAGCCTGTTCGAAGAAATAATCACCACATTGAGTTATCGCCAGTGCAATTACGTATTGGCTGAGATTCTGATTCTTTGGGTCAGAAAAAAATCGTGCAAGCTCATTTGTGTCGAGTGGTAAGCTATATTCTCGGTCACCACTCGTAAGAATGGCGTCGTATATTTCCGCCTTCGTGACTTTGAATTTTTCAGCGATAGTCATTAGTGCCTCAAAAGGCACTTTGCTTGATTTTAAGCAGGCTTGAATCAATCCATCTTTAACGCTGGACCGAACGGCGACATCGTTAAGTTCAAATAGCTTCTGTAGTTTTAGAATGTAAGGTTCTTCGTCAAGGCTTTTGGC
>CAZLKS010000036.1:0-1625 GCA_964560145.1 uncultured Candidatus Saccharibacteria bacterium
GCCTTGTCGGCACAAGAAGTGTTAAATCTCTATAATAGCTCCGGCGAGGCGCTCGGGATTTTGAACCGTGTTCATCGCGACGTGCTCACCAGTGGGCTCGCTGGCTACTGGAGTTTTGATGGTTCTCAAATGAGCGGCAATACGGCATTGGATAGTTCGGGCAGTGGGCTCTCTGCGACACTCACCAGTGGCCCGAGTAAGACTATTGGTGTGCTTGGTCAGGGGATTCGGTTGGACGGTGTTGATGACTACGTTACTGTGGGCGACGCTCTTGCTTTAAACGGTGCTCAGCCACGAACTCTTTCGACTTGGCTGAAGTTTTCTGCGGACCCATTAACAAGTGCGCAGTGGATTATTGAAAGAGGTAATGCAACCAACGCAACATATTGGCTCTGGTGGAATGGTGACAATAGCTACTCTCTGGGCGACAACACTTTGATTTGCGGACAAAGAATTTCTAACGGAAGCGGTGAGCAGGTTGCTAACACCTGGACGCCGAGTCCAAATATTTGGTATCACGTTGCCTGTACGTATACCGGAACTCAGCTTATTGAGTACATCAATGGTGTTCAGCTTGGTAGCGCTGGTTCGGCAACCGGCTCGGTCGCTGACGAAACCAGCACAGCGCGTAGCCTACAGTTCGGACGTAGAACGTCTACTGGTGGGAATCTGTTCGTTGGTTACCTCGATGACGTTCGTATTTATAGCCGAGCGCTGACAGCCAGCGAAATACTTAGTTTATTTAATTTAGCTGGCGGCAGCTCTCTTAACCCATAGTCTATGAAAAGAAACCGTTTTTTATCAATCAACCTGCTCCTACTTAGCCTACTATTTAGTGGAGCGTATAATGCGCAAGCTTCGACACTCATTACCCCTCAAAACAGTACTGGACTCGTCGGGTATTGGAGTATGAATGAAGGGACGGGGCTCAGCACGCTCGACGCGTCTGGTAACAGCAATACGGGAACACTAACTAATGGTGCTGTCTGGACCGATGGAAAGTTTGGAAGAGCTCTTTATTTTGATGGCTCAAATGACTACGTTTCGATTGCTGATGCGAACTCGCTTGATGTCTCCGACCTCACCATCGCTTTCTGGTTCAAGCCAGCAGCGACGCTCAGTAGTGCTACAGGACGAAAAGACTTTCTAGTAAAGTATCTTTCATACTGGATAATTCTCAATTATCCAAGCAATGACGGTAAGCTCGTTTTGACTACGGGAACCGGAACCAATTCAATACGCACAACGAACACCTCGTGGACGGCAGATACTTGGTATCATTTTGCGGCTACAATCAGCGGCACGACCGGGACAATTTACATTAACGGCGTTCGCAACTCGTCGGGTAGTGTTGATGTGCCCAGCGTCAATGCCTCGACTCTGAGTTTTGGCGGCAGCCTTGATGCCGGAACGTATCCGAATATTACGATGGATGATGTTCGACTCTATAGTCGTGCGATTACTTCAAGTGAAGTTAGCCGACTCTATCAACAGGGATCAGCGAAGCGTGCCTCAGTCAATACAACCGGATTGGTTGGTTGGTGGCGGTTCAACGAAGGAAGTGGAACTCTGGCTCGCGACGATTCTGGCAAGGCGAACAATGGCACGCTCACCGGTGGTCCAGT
>CAZLKS010000036.1:1725-7447 GCA_964560145.1 uncultured Candidatus Saccharibacteria bacterium
TCGACGATGTTCGCATCTACAACCGTGCCTTAAGTGCCGCTGAAGTTGCAACGCTTTACGCGGATACGAGCTCTGGGCGACTTACCAAGATTAGTACCACCGACAAAATAAGTATTACAAGCGGTCTCCTCGGTCACTGGACCTTTGATGGACCGGAGATGACTACCTCGACATCAACAGATGCAAGCGGACAGGGGAAAAACGGAACGATTACCGGAACCTTTGTCGCAGCCGCTGGGCGTCTTGGACAAGCATTTCGCTTCAATGGAACAAACACCTATATCGATGCAAATGATTTGGCGATGTCGAGCTTCGCAAACGGATTCACCTGGTCAATGTGGTTAAAAACCAATAGTTTTAGCGGTACCTGGGGCTGGCCGATTTCTGGTTCTCAGGGTGCTGGCGTTTATAGTTATTTTCAGTGTGGAAAAATTGCAAACACGGGGAATGTCCGCTTTGATACGGGGAACTTCACGAGTAACACAAATCTTGATACAACCGGCAAGAATATTGCGGATGGGGCGTGGCATCACCTTGTGTGTATGTGGAATAGGACTGCCGCCGTCAAGTATATCTATATCGACAATGTTTTGGCAGCTTCGACCGGTGCGTCGGTCAATAACACTGCACTTGATTACGGTCATGTTCGCATTGGTGCACATCAAGGACCTGATGAATACTGGAATGGTATCCTCGACGATGTCCGCGTCTACAACCGCCCGCTCGGGACTCCGGAAATCAATCAGCTTTACAAAATGGGTCGTTCAACATCTGCACAATAAGTTTTCAACAGGCGACCAAGTGCAATTGATGGTATACTGAGCAAACAAAACAATAATAAAGTAACTCGTCGAAATCATTAATCACTATTCACTTATGGGTGACAAAAAAAGTTGGTTGCTTCTCGTAGTCGTCGTCATCGTTGTCGCAGTTGCCGGTTATTTCGTTTTTAACATGCCGACCGCCTCCACCGGTGGGTATCAGGCCGTCTTCCTCGTTAACAACCAGGTCTACTTTGGTAAACTCGCCAATCAGAACGGACAGTTTCCGGTCTTGACCGACATTTACTATCTCCAGGTCAATCAGCCGATTCAGCCAGTGCAAACTGTTAAGGGACAAGCCGCATCCACCGCGAGCCCAGAAATCAACCTCGTAAAACTCGGTGGCGAGCTTCACGGACCAACCGACGCGATGCGAATCAATCGCGATCAGGTCCTACTCATCGAAGATTTGCGTGCTGACAGTAATCTGGTGAAGGCGATTGAGAACTATAAGACTCGCAATGCCCCCGTGGCACCGACCGCAACTCAGTAGTACATACAACAAAAAATCCCCGAAGCAGGGGATTTTTTGTTGTATACTAAGTGTATGTATCGCTCGCGAATTTTAGTGGTGGCCGCTTTATTTGTCGCTTTAGTACTTTCGCCATCGCTATCCCTAGCAACCAACTTTTCATCGACCAATTTTAAGGTTAATAACCCCGTTATTAATGAACTCGGAGGGCTGGCAACCTCAACGAGTTTTCAACTGCGCGGAAGTATACCTTACATCGAGCCGCGCCGCAGTAGTTCAACGACCTACATAAATGTACCGGATTTTTTTGGTTTCCCGAGTTCAACCGCGAGTAGCAGCGCTTCGTCAACACCAAGCACTTCTGCTGCTATCGGGAGCTTTATTGACGCTAGCGAAATCGAGAGAGTTGATAGTGCAAAACCGAAACCACGTCCAGATGAAAAGATTAAAAAGCGCGTTGACTTCAATCATGACGGGGTAGTTGATTTTATCGACTTTTCCATCCTGCTTTACTACTTCGACAAAACCGGTGCCATCATTGTTCCATTCGACTTAAATGACGATGACGTTGTCGATGTCGTCGATATATCAATCTTCATGTATTATTGGGATGGTAACTAAACCATGCATCAGATTATGAAAATAAAAGGCATTCTTCTTTCGCTGCTACTTGTCGCTACTCTCACCATTCCTGCGAAGGCGGCTGTTTCAAATCGGATTTATTTCGAGCGGACAGGTGCTTTTGGCATCAAAGTTCTCATTGCGAGCGATAACCCGATTAACGCCTATGATATTCGGCTGCAATTCGATCCGGCGCTTGTCGCAATCGAATCGCTTGATACGAGCCACTCGATTGTTACCATAACGCCACAGCCAATTCGTATTGTTGATAATCAAATTGTTATTAAGGGTGGTAGTACCTCTGCATTCTCTGGCTCAGCTGGCGAACTTCTCACGTTATTCTTAAAACCGGTCAATGCAGGTGATTTTGAGTTCACGGTTGCAAAAGCCACCGTGTATGCAGCCGATGGGAAGGGTACTGCCGTTACCACAGCTGGTGAGCATTTCGCGATTCGCGTTACGCCTGAAACCTTTATTGCTTATGCAGCCTCAAAGGCTGCTGCCCCGGCAACCGAAGATACAGAACCGCCAACAATACTTATCGCCGAAGTTAAGGAAAATCCTCTGAATTACGGCGAACGCCTACTTGTATTCCAGGCGACAGATGAGGCTTCGGGCATATCACGGTATGAGGCACGCGACCGCGAGTGGTTCACGTGGTCAAA
Organism: uncultured Candidatus Saccharibacteria bacterium; assembly: GCA_964560145.1. GTDB lineage: Bacteria > Patescibacteriota > Minisyncoccia > UBA6257 > 1-14-0-10-44-23 > JAHFLF01. The sequence continues at coordinate 4,305 of CAZLKS010000036.1, forward strand.
CTGGCGACAAGCTTTTAATCCCTATCCGATTGGCGAAAGTGCATGGCAAATCCAATTAAAGGCGATTGATAATAACGGCAACACAACGCTTGCATCGGTCTACCAATTTAACAATGCTCTTCTGAAGATTGTTCTGATTATCATACTGCTTGGTGCGACATTATACGGGTTATTAACCCTCCTCAAGAGAAAATCTGGGGTATAATTAAACTGTTCCGATGAAAAAGTTTTTAGCGTATATCGGTGGTGCGCTACTCATGCTTTTTGCGCTGAGTAGTTGTGCCATTGCGCAAACCCAAAAGGCGGCGACTCTCTACGTCGGACCAGCCACCGGCAACTTCACTGTAGGCTCAACCTTTACGGTTTCTTTTTACGTGAACACTGGAAATCAGTTCATCAATGTTGTCGATGCCGACATTCTCTTCCCGCCCGACAAACTGCAAGTCGTTTCACCATCGACCGGTTCATCGTTCATCAATGTTTGGGCGATTCAGCCAAGCTATTCAAATACTGAAGGTACTATGAGCTTCCGTGGTGCGGTACCATCACCAGGAATCAGCACTAATGCCGGATTGATTTCAACAGTAACGTTTCGTGTTAAGTCAGTTGGCACTGCCGCCGTCCGCTTTGGTAATAAGTCCAAGGTTCTCCTAAATGACGGACTTGGTACCGATATTTTGCAGCAAACCCAAAGTGGTGTATACACCTTGCTTTTACCTCCTCCTTCGGGACCAATTGTTGCCTCGGCGAGTAACCCCGATCAGTCCCGGTGGTATGACAAACAGCTCGTCTCCTTGTCATGGGCGGGGGATGTTGGTGCCTCTGGTTACAGCTACGTCATCAGTAATGAGCCCGTTGATACACCAGACAGCATCGTTGATGGCAATCGTAATTCGATTACCTATAGTAATCTGCCGAATGGACGCAGCTATTTTCATATTAAAGCACTACGTGACGGTGTATGGGGAGGTGTAACGCACTTTGCGATTAATATTGATACCGAGCCGCCCGCCTCCTTCCCCATTAGCATTATTCCATCTGCACGAACCGCTCAACATCAGCCGGTTATTAAATTCTTCACAACTGATGTTGACTCTGGTCTTGATCACTACGAGATAAAACTTATTCCACTTGGCGAGAAATCGTACCAGGAAGAAGCCACTAAGGCAGTTGAGTCATCCTTATTCACCGAAACACAGAGCCCCTATCTTCCATCAACCCTGGACTTTGGCCGCTACGACATTTATGTAAGAGCGTACGATGCCGCTGGTAACTATCGCGAAGAGTCACAGCGATTGGATATCGTTCCCTCCCTCTTTGAGGTTATTCAAGGTCAGGGAATCGAATTTAAAAACATCATTTTCATCCCGTGGTCAGTTTTCTGGGGGTTGATGCTTCTTGTCTTAATCATTTTAGGCGTCGTTGCACGCAAAATGCACTGGTGGCATCGCCACATCGATTCTTTGCATGCAAATGGAACACTTCCTTCCGATATCGGTGCAAAGCTTCAGGAGCTCAAGAAATATCAAGAGAAATATGGGAAGGTAGCATCCGCTTTTCTGCTCGTTGCCTTGCTTTCAATCGCTCTATGCAGCTCCGGTGCTCGCGCTGCTGAGGGCCTGTTTGCCCCGCCAGTTATCACGACCGTTTCACGTGACATCTTTAATGATGAGATTTTCTATGCTGGCGGTCGCACGAATGATCCGTCAACCGAAATCATACTCTATCTTCAGCGACTTGAAGATGGTCAGACGAGTAGCTACCGTGTTTCCGCTGATACTAAGGGTAATTGGTTCTATCGTCATGGTGCGTTTCTACAATCAGGTAGTTATCTGCTTTGGGCGCAGGCTGAGCAGGGAGAACAGCAAAGTCCTCCGAGCCCGCAGGTCACACTTACTGTTGCGTCACATGCCCTACAGCTCGGCAGTTCGCGATTTAGCTATGAAGCCATCTATTTCGCCGCGATGCTGCTCCTTGCCTTAATTGTCCTTATTTTGAGCATGGCAATCTGGTATCACTACCATCACGGCCGACAGAAGCACGCCAAGTTCGCCGAAGAGAAGGCTAAAATCGAGGAGTCTATTCGCCGCGGTTTTGCTCTGCTACGACGCGATATTGAAGAGGAAATGGAACTTCTGAGTTATTCGAAGCTCAATAAAGATATGTCGCAGCCAGAGAAAGAGCGCGAGGAACAGCTGCTGCGTGACCTCGAAACCGTAAAGCGCCAAATTGGAGAAGAGGTTTGGGAACTCGAAAAGCTTGGTGAATAGCCTAGTGTAGCTGGGTGTGAATAAATCCGATTTCTTACTATCGCAATGCGGGGTATACTTAACTTATAACGTACGAAAGGTCGCAAGCATCATTACTTACTTAAATAATTTATTACTTATATTAGTTCTATGGATACAGGATATATCGGTCAGTGGGTAAATCTAACAGGTGATTCTCTTCGCGGTTTGTGGGGCGAGGTACTCAATTTCCTGCCGGCACTCATCGGTGCGATAATAATTTTCATTATCGGCCTTATTATTGCTTCGCTACTCGAAAAGGTTGTTGAGCGACTCATTTTCTACCTGAAAATTGATAACGTAATGCGTAAGGCAGAAGTTGAGGGCTACCTGGAGCGTGCTAACGTTCGTCTTAATGTTGGGACTTTCATCGGTAAGCTCGTCTACTGGTTTATCGTAGTGGCGTTCTTGCTTGCCGCCTCCGACATTCTCAACTTCACCGCTTTCTCTGACTTCTTGAAGCAAGTTCTCAACTTCATTCCAAGTGTCATTATCGCAGTCTTAATAATGCTTGCGGCGCTCGTTGTGGCGAACTTCCTTCGCCAGTTGGTTACTGCCTCAGTTGCCAGTGCGAAGCTTAACTACGCTAAAGGCCTCGGTGCACTTACGTGGTGGGTCGTTGTTGTCTTTGGTCTTTTAACTGCGCTGCCTCAAATCGGTATCAACAGTGCGATTATTCAAACGCTTGTCATGGGTCTCATCGCCATGTTGGCGCTCGCCGGCGGCTTGGCCTTCGGTCTTGGTGGTCGCGATCACGCAGCCCGTTTTCTCTCGCACTGGAGCGAGGAGATGAAGAAGTAATTCCTCAGTCATACATCACAAAACCCCGCGTTCTGCGGGGTTTTGTATTTTCGG
>CAZLKS010000037.1:0-4385 GCA_964560145.1 uncultured Candidatus Saccharibacteria bacterium
GTAAGTCGTGCACTGGCCGCCGTTGAAGGTGCCATTTTACTTGTTGATGCAACGCAAGGTGTGCAGGCGCAGACTTTGTATAACTACGAAATGGCACGCAAGGCTGGACTCACTATCATTGGCGCTGTTAATAAAATTGATGTTGCAACGCCCGAGCAGGCGGAGGCTGCTCTGACAGAGATTAGTATTTTGCTTGGTATTGAGCCCGAAGAAATCCTTAAAGTTTCGGGAAAAACAGGCGAGGGCGTGCCGGCGCTGCTTGCGGCGGTCGTCGAGAGAATTCCAGCACCGAAAGAGGTGACTTTCGAGAAAACTGCTGCTCGAGGACTTATTTTTGACTCACAGTATGATGAACACCGTGGAGTCATCGCCTACATTCGCGTTTTTAGCGGTGAGTTTAAGCTCAATACGACGTATCATATGGTTGCGACGGGTGGCGAGGTTCGTACAAAAGATATCGGATACCTCAAGCCGAAACTTGTTGCGGGTTCGGTTATTCGCAATGGCGAAATTGGCTATATCGCAACAGGTATTAAGGATCCCGATTTAGTAAAAATTGGTGACACGATTTCCGACGTACGAGCAACGACAATTACTGACCAGCTCGAACTGGCACTACCGGGATATCGGGAACCGCGCCCAGTTGTGTTCGTTTCTTTTTATCCAGAGCACCCTGAGGATTATGATGAGTTTAAAAAGGCGCTGGCAAAGTTGCGTCTTTCGGATTCTGCGATTCGATTTGAGCCAGATGCAAGCGAAGTTTTGGGCCGTGGATTTAAAGGAGGATTTTTGGGTAAGTTGCATTTTGAAATTGCGGCAGAAAGACTTGACCGAGAATTTGATATTCCCGTCGTCAGTTCCTTCCCTTCGGTAGCATATAAGGTAAAGCTAAGTCCGCGGACGCTTGGGACGGCAAAGCAGAAGGAGCTTGAGCCTGTGTATGCTGAAACGGCTGGTGGTAAGCAGGGCGAGCGAGAAGAGGATACCTACTGGATTAAAAATCCTAAAGACTTTCCTTCTGATGCACTTGTTGTCTATGAGCCGATGACTGCTATCGAAATCTTGACGCCGATGCAGTACCTAGGACCTATTTTGCAGCTCAAAGAGCTCTACCGATTCCGCGATATTACAACTGAAACAATTGGTGCATCGAACAGCGGGCGAATGGTGATTAAGGCGCGACTACCCCTCGCTGATTTGATTTCTGATTTTGACGACAAATTGAAGAGCGTTTCTCAGGGATACGGTTCTTTGAGTTATGAAGTTGTTGATTATGAAAAAGGCGATGTCGATAAGCTGGAGTTTTTGGTTGCTGAGAATCTGGTGCCAGGGCTGACGCGAATTTTGCCTCGCGTAGAAATTGAGGCAGAGGCTCGAGCAACCTGTGCCAAGCTGAAGGACTTGTTGCCGAAGCAGCAGTTTAAACAGGCGATTCAGGCACAGCATCGCGGTCGTGTAATTGCACGCGAGACTATCCCTGCAGAGGCGAAGGAACTTGGTAATTTTGGTAAAAATGGTGGTGACCGCACTCGTAAGATGAAGCTTTGGAAGAAACAGGCTCGCGGCAAGGAACGGCTCGAAGAACGAAGTACAAATACGGGTGTAAGAATTTCTGCTAGTGTTTTTAAGGAGCTGCTCAAAAAGTAGCAGTGGGTTTTGCGTTGACCGTTGTCTTTTCTGGGTTTCGTGGCATAATACCGCCAGGAAGGAGAATCTCAATGAACAAGCGTCTGGCGTTCTTTATCGCTACGAGCTTCTACGCCGGTATCCTACCTGCGAAGTTCCTGGCGTTGCTACGACCGCATAGCTCCAATCCTCGTCGCGGTATCGGCGGTGGTTTCATGGGGAGTTTGGTTGGGCTTCTCATCCAGCTCACCTTTGTCTTCATCAAAGTTCCGCAGGCCGGAGCCTGGCAGGCTATGCTGGTCGTCCTCAGTCTTTTTGTCGGACTCGCAGTAATCGAGCCGGCCGAGAGACTCATGTATGAGCTCTGGGGAGCACGTCGTCGACACAGTGGTGAATGGACAACTTCGGACTATAACGCAACTTGCTGGGATGAGACGCACGGTCAGTTGATTGCGGGCTTGCCGGTTTTCTGTCTGATTCCCACGAATCAATTCTCCTGGCTCCTGCTTGCCTTCGTGCTGTTTCGTATCTTCGACATCGGGAAGCCTTGGCCAGTTCGTTGGGCTGAGCGAAGCTTGCACGGTGCCAAGGGCGTGATGTTCGACGACACGTTTGCGGGCATCTTGGCTGCAATCGGAACCCTGCTCTTTGCCGTGGTGCTCCGATGACCCCTACTTATCGGTACAGTCTTGCGGACCTTGCTGAAAACGTGAGCCGCTGGATTGAACGGAACCCGAGGGCGAGCATCGCGATGATGGCTCTCGTGCTCATCATCATTGCAATGTTCCTCCTGGCGGCATGGTGGGACCAGAAACGCTAAACGGCTCTCTTGGCTTCGGCCTGGGGAGCCGAAGTACTTTTATCTCAGAAGTGGTAGATTGACAAACTCATATTTTCGTGTATACTAATTGCAGAATGAGTCGAAAAGCGAGACTACTTTAAACCTAGGCCTCGCTTGCGAATGCAACTTGTACAAAGGCACCGACGAAAGTCGGTGTTTTTGTTTTTTCTGGATTTGCTCGAGCGCATTTTAGTGTTTGATACTGCGAGTGTCTCTCCCTGTTCGTCATTCTGAGTAAAACGAAGAAACTGGTGCCCCCTGAAACCAGTTCCTTCGCAGGCTCAGGATGACACGGCTCCTCCCTCTGTCATTCTGAGTAAAACGAAGAAACTATGCTGCTAGGATGACAGAGTGAAATAGCCTTGGTATACTGTACGCAGAGTATTTGTTGGGTCAGAGGGATCATCGTTGACGTATACTCATTCAATACAAGTTGCATTTGAGTCGTATCCGATGGTCCCTCTGACCTCGCAAGATTTATTTCTTTTCTGATGAGTCTATTTACTAAGAACGTTATTCTTGCAGAGCATACGAACTATCGAATCGGTGGTCCGGCAAAGTATTTTTTTGAGCCGCGAACGGTTGAGGAACTGCGAGCTGGAATTGCAGAGGCGCGTTCATTGAACGAGAAGATTTTTATTTTAGGTGGTGGTTATAATCTTTTGGTGAGTGACAAGGGATTTGATGGTGTCGTAATTAAGCCGATTATCCAGAATCTTTCCGTTGACGAACATCTCGTTGTGTCAATCGGAGCCGGCGTGCATATTAAGGATTTTTTGGATTTCTGTATAGCAGAGAGGTTGTCAGGCTGGGAGTGGGCCGGTGGGCTGCCAAGTAGCGTTGGCGGGGCTGTTTGGGGTAATGCCGGTGCCTTTGGCGGTGAGACGAAAGATAGCGTAATTGATGTGCAGAGTCTTCGGCTTAGTGATGACGCTATCGTTACGCGCACAAATGTCGAGTGTTTATTTACCTATCGGTCAAGCATTTTCAAGACGAAGGCTACCAATGAGGTAATCGTGAGTGCACGAATTCAGATGCGTCGCGGTACACCAGAAACACTGCAGCAGCTCATTGAGGAGAAGAAAGAGTATCGTAAGAACAAACAGCCGCTCGAATATCCAAACTGCGGAAGTATTTTCAAGAATACTCCCATCGAGAAGGTTCCGGCCGCAACGCTCGCTTTATTCAGAGATAAAATTAAGAGTGATCCACAGCCGGTCTTGCCGACAGCAGTTTTAACCGCCGCTGCAGGGCTTAAGGAATTTAGAATTGGCGGTGCAATGGTTTCTCCGAAGCATGCGAACTTCATCATTAACGTTGGCGACGCTACGGCGAGCGACGTTAAAGCAGTGATGCATCATGTTTATGAGGTTGTGAAGCAACGGTTTGGTGTCGAGCTTGAGCAAGAGGTAATCTTTGTTGGGGAGTAGGTTCGTTTTTGGAAGTTTGGTATACTAGTGAAAGAAAGCTAAGTAAGACTTGTAGTAAGTAGTAGCAGTAATTAATTAATTTACTATTATGAATTTACAAATAAAAACGAAGGATTTGGATATGACGCCAGCACTGAAAGAGTGGATTGAAGAAAAGATAGGCAGCTTGGAGAAATTCATTACGAAATACGAGGAAAGTGGGGAGGTTCTTTGCGAAATTGAGGTTTCTCGCGCCAACAAGCATCATCTCAAAGGAGATGTCTTTTATGCCGAGGCTCAGATTCATCTGCCGGGGCGCAGGATTCGTGCCTCTCATAAAGAGCCGGATGCTCGTGTTGCTCTCGACAAGGTTCGTGACACGCTACACCGCGAAATCTTGAAGTATAAGGAAGTCGGTAATCCGGCTAGTCGTGCTGTTCGTAGTTTTGCACGCATGGGTAAGGAAACTGCTCGCAAGCTGCTCTGGTGGCGCAACAAATAGCGCTCGC
>CAZLKS010000037.1:4485-7421 GCA_964560145.1 uncultured Candidatus Saccharibacteria bacterium
ATGGTGTACGTTCCCTCGCGCGAGCTCTTGTCGATTGTCGCGTAGATGGTTGCGTACAGCTTCATCCCTCCGCCGAATTGCCGACGGATGTAGCTCGGACGAGTGAAGAGGTGCGTATCGTTCGGTGACATCTGGGATTCGTATTCGGTCAGATCGAATTCCAGCCTGAGCTTGCGAAGCACTAGGCCAGTTTCCGGTTCTACCTTGATTGTCAGCGAACGAAGATCTACAGACGTCTCGGGGTCCGGGTTGGTTTCGATCAGGAACGAAGCGATTGGGACCTGTTCCTGGCCCTTGTGGGCGGTGCCGACTTCCAAGTCCTTGCCCTGGCTGACCGTCAACGCCGTGAGAGATGCTGTTTCCAGCTTCTTCTGAAGTCGGCCGATTTCGGCCATTATCTCCTGCGTGGTCATCGGCTTTTTGGTCTCGAGGTTGAGGGTGAAGATTGTCGCGGTCACAAGAAGGAGCGACAACATGCAAATCGCGGTCCAAGTGCGCGAGATCATCGTGGGGGCCTCCAGCGGAAGGGGGGAATTTGCAGCTGCGAAAGCAGTAGCTGGTATCTATTTAGGCACAATTCATTGAATATGTCAATAGTATTTAAGGGGTGAAATAGGTGTATTTTATCTAGGTTTTACGGTATTATGTACGCACCATACAAAATCATCTATGTTCCTAAAATTCTTTGGAAAATCACCTGTTGCTAGCAAGTTTAAAGGTATCGTTGCGCAGGTAAATGGTCTCGAAGCTGAAATACAGGCACTTTCGGATGCTGATCTTTTGGCGGCAAGTCAGAAGCTTAAAACCGACCTTTCTGTTTTTCCTATTAATGAAAGAATCGCCAAGCTCGATGAGGTACTTCCTCGGGCGTTTGCATTGGTTCGGGAGTCGGCTCGTCGGACGCTCAAGCAGCGTCATTTTGATGTGCAGCTGATGGGAGGCTATGCGCTGCATAAAGGTAGTATCGCTGAGATGCGAACGGGTGAAGGAAAAACCTTGGTGGCAACGCTGCCAACGTATTTGAATGCACTGGCTGGTCAGGGTGTGCACGTTGTCACCGTGAACGAGTACCTGGCGAAGCGTGATGCTGTGTGGATGGGTCAGGTGTATGCAATGCTCGGACTTAAAGTTGCCTGTTTGATTCACTCCGGTGCATTGATGTACGACCCGAATTTCAAAGTTCCTCCGGTTGATTCTGGTGAAGGGTCTATGATTGATAAGCAACGCGATACGACCGGGAGTTTTTTGGTGCAGACGGAGTTTCTGCGACCATGCTCGCGCAAAGAGGCTTATGACGCTGATATTACTTACGGCACCAATCACGAGTTTGGTTTTGATTATCTTCGTGATAATTTGCAACAGAGCAAGGCTGGGCAGGTGCAACAGCGTGGTCATTATTTTGCCATCATCGACGAGGTGGATTCGATTCTGATTGATGAGGCTCGTACTCCACTGATTATTGCCGCACCTGATGAGGAAAGTAGTGCTGCCTATAAGACATTCGATCGCATTGTGGCACGTTTGGAGAAAGAAAAGCATTATACTGTTGATGAAAAATTGAAAGCAGTCAGCATTACGCAAGAAGGTATCGACAAAGTTGAAGAGTTGGCTAGTATCCCTGATTTATATGCGCCGGAGAATATCCGTATGACGCATTACCTTCAAGAGTGTTTGCGCGCACGAGCGGTGTATCAGCTCGATAAGGACTACGTTGTTAAAGATGGCGAGGTTATTATCGTTGACCAGTTTACTGGGCGGCTCATGCATGGTCGTCGATACAATGGCGGATTGCACCAGGCGATTGAAGCGAAGGAAAACGTGCAGGTGAAGCAGGAGTCGCGCACCTATGCTCAGATTTCTATCCAAAACTACTTCCGATTGTATAAGCGGTTGTGCGGTATGACGGGTACAGCACAGACATCGGCCGAAGAGTTTCATAAGGTTTACAAGCTCGAGGTGGTAACAATCCCGACAAACAGGGCGATGATTCGTAAGGATGCTTCTGATTTGGTGTATAAGACGATTGATGCTAAGTACCATGCGATAATTGCTGACGTAAAAGAGCGACACGAGAAGGGTCAGCCAGTGCTCATCGGAACAGTTTCGATTGAAAAAAATGAGGAACTTTCTCGTCGCTTAACGCGCGCTGGTCTGCCACACGAGGCTTTGAATGCCAAGAACAACGAGCGTGAAGGTGCAATTATTGCTCAGGCTGGTAAGCCAGGTGCAATTACTGTCGCTACGAACATGGCTGGTCGTGGCGTCGACATCATTCTCGGCGGTAATCCGTCGGAGCCAGAACAGCAGCAGAAGGTTCGTGCAGCGGGCGGTTTGCACGTTATCGGCACCGAACGTCATGACAGCCGTCGCATCGACAACCAGCTCCGTGGGCGTGCTGGCCGTCAGGGAGATCCGGGCTCTTCTCAGTTCTTTTTGTCGATGGAGGACGACCTCGTTCGCATCTTCGGTGGTGACCGTATTCGGTCCGTTATGGAGCGATTGAAGATTCCTGAGGACATGCCAATTCAAGCTGGCATTCTAAGCCGTGCGCTTGAGCAGGCGCAAACGAAAGTTGAAGGACATAACTTTGACGCTCGTAAACATTTGCTCGATTACGATGACGTGCTCAACAAGCAGCGTCTGGCGATTTATAAAAAGCGACAAGAAATGTTAGAAGCGGGAACTCTTCCTCAAATTTTGGGGATGCTCGACATGCTCTGGATGAATCATCTCGAGGACATGGAGGCTCTCCAGGAATCTGTTCGTCTGCGTGCCGTCGGTCAGCACGACCCGCTCGTTGAATACCGTCGCGAAGGTCATTTGCTGTATCAACAGCTCTTAGCTAATTTTGAGCAGTGGCTTGCGGAGAATAAAGAAAAGATAGAGGCGGCGATGGCACACATGGCCAGTCCTGAGCATGCTGGTCACAGTCATGC
>CAZLKS010000038.1:0-7380 GCA_964560145.1 uncultured Candidatus Saccharibacteria bacterium
AAGCGAAAGAAAGGTGCTCGTTTACCTTCGGCGATTCTCGAGGATGGTACGAAAATCTTCGTGCATGAATACAAAGGAATGCATGAGGTCGTTGAGGACGGTGGCACTCCTGATGAGTTGTATATGGAGATTGCTGTCGTTGTTATTCCCGAGCAATCACGGGGTGCTGCTCCACGTCAGATTGAGTACGGATATCTTGCTAACGGGCAAGTTAGCAAGGAGGTGACAATTTTGGATGCAACTGGGAAGAAGGATGCTCAAGCGATGAAAGAGAGCATTATCAAGGCTATTCAAGCTATGAATCTTCAAGAAGGAATCGATACTGAAAAGATCCGGTCAATCGTCGAGGGAAAAAAGAAGAGTTTCCGTGAGCTCTGGGACGCCGGACTCATTGTTGCTGATGAGAGTGATGTTGCCGAAGTTAATGAGAGGTTAGAAGTTGCATTACAAGAACTTCAGGATCCTGCCAAGGATCCGGAAAAGATTTTGCCTTGCGAGAAAACAAAAGGGGAGTTCAAGCGACTCGTGCAAATGCTTGGTGAGCAGGGTGTTGACTCGCGCGGCACGCGTCAATCGTTTTATCGAATTGAGGGGAATCGCCTGCTCATGATTAGTTATCCCCACGGTCTTGACCCAAAAATAGTAGCAACGTTCGGGCAAGAAGAAGCAGAGCGAATGGCTAGAATTATTCCACGTTCACAAGCGAAGGCAAAGATTCTGCATCGTGGTAAGGGTTTTTTGAAAACAGAAAACTATGAGCTGTCTGCGACGGGTGCAATGAAATATTTTGTCTTCTTGCAGCGTGATGATGAGAAGAGTCCGAGTGAGATGTCCGAGACGGAAGCGCGTGTTCTTGAGAAAAAGATACTGGATGATATCCAGGCAAAAAAAGATATTGGAATTGACGAAGAGGCGGCCGTCGAGGGTGACATCCGCGAGATAAACGATATTCTTGCACGAGTCGCCGCTCTTCAAGGGCACTATCGAATAAGCAGGGATGATTTTGAAGATGCGCTTGAATAGTTATTCGTTGTAGTTCAGCGTGTGCATGTTCGGAAATTTGAGCGACAACCGATAATCTAGCTCAGCCTTTCAGTGGTATCATGGGGTCATGAGGATTGTGCTGCATATCGATATGGACGCTTTTTTCGCTAGCGTAGAGGAACGGGACCACCCGCGGGTTAAGGGTCTGCCCATCGTCGTCGGGAGTGATCCGGCGAACGGCAAGGGGCGGGGCGTGGTTTCGACGGCGAATTATGCTGCCCGTAAATATGGAATTAAAAGTGCGATTCCTATCAGTCGTGCCTGGCAGCTTTCGCAAAAGGCAAAGACGGAAGGGAAGCCAGAGGCGGTATTTTTTGAGCCGAATATAAAAAAGTATGCCGCCATCTCGCAGGAGATTTTTGAATATATCGCTCTGCAGGGTGCCCTTTTTCAGCCTGCCTCAATTGACGAATGCTATCTGCAGCTTATGGCGAATGGCAAATGGCGAATGGCAGGTGAAGATGCGTGGGAGGGTGCAAAAAGAATTGCGAAGAGAATTCAGGACAAGGTGCAGAAGGATTTTGGGCTGAGCTGCTCTATCGGCATCGGGCCGAATAAGTTGATTGCAAAAATAGCTGCTGGACGCGAAAAGCCGCACGGACTGACGTTGGTTCGTGAAGAGGAGGTTCAGGATTTCCTTGACCCGCTTTCGGTTCGCGAGCTTTGGGGTATCGGTCCAAAGACAGGAGCTATTTTGGCGGAGCTCGGTGTGCAAACGATTGAACAGCTGCGAAAGAAATCGAAAGTAGAGCTCATGGAGTCGCTCGGGAAGAAGAGCGGCGAGTCTGCATATTTGCATGCACGGGGTATTGACGATGCACCGCTTGAGACGCATCACGAAGCGAAGTCTATCAGTAGTGAAACTACCTTCGAAAAGGATACGCTTGATGCACCGACGATTTTGGCGACGCTCAAGCAGTTGTCGACAGAGGTCGCCAAATTAGTACGTGCCGATAATAAGCAGTTTAAGACCGTTGGTATCGTTGTGCGATTTAGTGATTTCGAAACAAAGACTCGGTCGCATACGTTGGCTGAAGCGAGTGATAGCGAGCGAGTGCTTGAGTCAGAGGTTTTGAAACTATTCATGCCGTTTCTTGATAGTCGCGAAAATCCAGAACGGAAAAAGACTCGGTTGGTTGGCGTGCGCGCAGAGAAGCTGGAGTCAATGAAGCATCGCTTGTTTTAAATCAAGTCCAGTATAATACCTTATAGGTATGAACTTCGGCATGAATTTGAATCTTGGTCAGTCGCTTAGCCAAAAGCAATCGCTCACGCTTGATCAGCGTATTTCGATGCGGCTTGAGCACGTGCAGCAGGTTAATGAGGATTGGGATAAGATTGAAGGTGAGCTCGGCCTTGATTTGCGCTCGATACTTTCAGGGCTTATGGAGCGCATTGCGGAAAAGGCTCCCGAAGATTTACAGTCGACGCTCAGTAGACTTTCAAAAGACGAAGAGTTCATTGCGTCAATCATGGGTGTTGGCGGGAGACTCGCAACGCCCGAGAGGGACAAGGCTCTCACCGAAGCCATGCTTCGGTACTTGCATGCAAGAGTAAATGGAGAGTTTCATTTTGACGGAGAAGCCGGAGTTCCCGAAAAGCTTTCACTCGGGCGTCTGCGAGATGCATTTATAGACCAGGCAAAGGCCGAGGCTGAACTAAAAATTGCTCAAGGACATATTGATCAATCTGAAATTGACCGCAAGGCCGGTCTTACGAAGAGCGCAGCAATCACTATCGTGAGCAACGAAGGATTCTTTAAAGATTTTAAAGAGCAACAGACCGCTCTACGCGTTGCCTATGGTCTTAAGACGCTCGTGGATAATCTTTCCAATATTGCAAAGCTGTTCGTAGCAGGGAAAGACCCAGCTGTTGGCAAGTCACTCGTGACCGAGTTGTTTAAGGATTACGATAGTTACAAAAAGTTTAAGTTTATGGCGAGTGATCGGCTCTGTCGTAGATTTTCTTCGCGAGCATTGCAGTTCGGTGAGAACGCAAAGAGTGAGGAGTTGCGTATTCCTCTTATGAACACGGTTGGCGAGTATTCGCTCATCGCAATGGGTGTTATTTCTCCGGAAATTTTCCAGCTCCGTGATTACGAAATAACAAAAGAAGAAATGGATGGGGTTCGTGCAGTTTTTGCTGAACAAGGACTTGATCTTGACACCGTGATGAAGCACTGGGCGCTCAAAGGCGAAGGAACTCTTTTCTGGAACAGGTGGGGCGTTGTCGGGCGAAAACCAGACGCGAATGCCGACAATGCAGTTCGCGAGTATATTACAAAGGTTATTCGAGAGGATATGGCGAAGCTCTTCAGTCCTGAGGAGTTAGAAGCCTTTTTAAATGAAATTAAAGCGATTATTGCGAAATCACCAAAGGGTGGCGAAGGGCGAGCGGATGCACGTATGGAAATTGAAAGTGAGCTTGTGAGCTTCTTGAGTGATGAAGATTTTCAAGTCGCTCTTCTAGAACGCATCACTGCAAGGTGGAATAACGAGGCAAAGAAAATCTGCTTTAGTGCTTAGGTTTTCTATTACACCGATTTTTTTGAAAATATTTTTAGTTTTCTGTATACTGCCTTTACTCGTACCAAGGAGGTGGCGTCATGGCGGGTATGCCGAGTTTCGTGTCGGGTCTCATCTTGGATATGGACGGCGTGCTTATTGACTCTGAGCCACTTGCACAACGGTCTGAGCGCGACATCTGTGCTCGTTACGACTTCCGAGTTCCTGAGGCTCTGTGGCCGACGCTGCGCGGGAAGAGAAGCCCGGACATCTTCCGCGCGATTCTGGCAGCGTGCCCTGACAGCGGGAATATGCGGGATCTCGAACGACTCGTCACAGAACGACGTGCAAGGTATCTCGAGCTCGCAGAGACAGAGCTCAAGCTCTTTCCCGGGGTTTGTGAGTTCTTGGGTCGTGCTACGTGGCGGTGGCTTAACGGTATCGCACTTGCGACTTCGAGCAGTGCGCTCGCGCAGAGGCAGGCCTTTGCAAAGTTCAATCTAGGACCGTATTTTACGGTTGTGATTACCGCAGAGGACGTTGGGCGGGGAAAGCCGCATCCCGATTGCTACCTGCTCGCGGCACAAAGGCTGAATCTGCAGCCTTCGTGGTGCCTGGTAGTTGAGGACTCGATCGCCGGCGTTGCGGCTGCGCGAAGTGCTGGAACGTACGTTGTCGGAATCACGAATACGATTACCGCCGCCGAACTCAGAGAGGCGGGTGCGCAGGTGACCGTCGGTTCGTTTGCCGAGCTCGCCCGAATCCTTCTGGATGGAGAAGGCAAAAAGAAAGGTAGAAGGTAGTGCAAAGCGCGGCGAGTGGGCCCTGTCCTACTCGTCGCGAACTATTTTTAGGGAGTTTGTATTAGACCGAGGCTACGGTATAGTTACCAGTATGAGTAAATACTACAATCCGAACCGGGCTTCGACTTCTTGCTTTGATCCAAAGAGCGAGCAACCGTTTCGCTTGAGCCGCAGTAAGATAGATTTATTTTTAGAATGCCCACGCTGCTTTTATATCGACCGGCGGCTCGGGATTGGAAGACCGCCAGGCTTTCCATTTTCCCTGAACTCAGCCGTTGACGCACTGCTGAAAAAAGAGTTTGACGTGCATCGTGCTGCTGGCACCGCTCATCCTTATATGAAAACGTATGGTATTGATGCGGTTCCCTTTGAGCACAAGCAAATGGATGAGTGGAGAGACTCTCTCAGGCGCGGTATAACCTATGTCCATCCGGAAACAAACTTTAATGTGACTGGAGGTGTCGACGATGTTTGGGTTAACCCGAAGGGTGAGCTAATAATCGTTGATTACAAAGCAACAGCTAAGGCTGGCGAGGTGAGCCTGGACGCAGAGTGGCAGATTGGTTATAAGCGACAAATGGAAACGTATCAGTGGCTTTTTCGCAAGAATGGATTCAAGGTTGCACCAATCGGATATTTTGTGTACGTAAACGGTGATCTTGATGCCGAGGCCTTTGACGGTAAACTCGAGTTCAAGGTGAAGTTGCTCCCTTACGAGGGCGATACCGCCTGGATTGAGCCGACGCTTGTCAAAGCGAGAGCCTGCCTTATGAGTGACACTATCCCAGCGGCACATGAGGAGTGTGACTATTGCAGTTATCGACGAGCAGTTGGCGCAAAGGAGTTTTCGTCAGAGAAAAGCACTCCAAAGCCCGCTGCTATCCGCAAGCCAAAATCTGTCGGGCTGTTTTAAGGGAGTATTTACTTTATAGAAGGACTAGGCTAAACTCAAAAAGTTCGTAGGTATCCTCGGTACGTCCGTATCACCATGCGTTCCCAGAGGAAGGTCTTTCTACGAGTGTAAAATAGACAATTGTTAATCAAGAAATGAAGAAGTTGTACGTAGGTAACCTTCCTTATTCGACCACTGACGCCGACCTCCGCGAATTGTTTGCGGCCGTAGGTGCAGTTGCTACCGCTACCGTTATCATCGACAAGATGAGCGGTCGTAGCAAAGGCTTCGGCTTTGTCGAGTTTGAGAACGACGACGACGCGATGAAAGCCATTGATATGTTCAATGGAAAAGACATCGGTGGCCGTCCGCTCACGGTGAACGAAGCTCGTCCGATGCAGCCAAGAACTGGCGGTTTCGGCGGCGATCGTCGCTAGTCGAGTAGTTTCGACACGAATCTAGTAAAAGCACTCTGAATACGCAGGGTGCTTTTACGTTTTAGGAGTTTGCCCGTTATGCGTTTTTACTATAAGCTATTTTTATGTTTATTGATGAGCTTCGAAAGAGTTTTAAAGGAGAAATTGCCGATGATGCCGCAACGGTGGCAACTTTTAGTCATGATGCGAGTATTTTTGAGGTGAAGCCGGCGTTGGTAATCTCACCGAAAGACAGCACGGATATCCAAGCTGCAGTTAAGGCAGTGCTTGCTGCTCGTGCCGCTGGTGAACACGTCTCGCTCACCGCTCGTGCTGCCGGCACTTGTATGTCGGGTGGTTCGTTAACTGATTCAGTGGTAGTTAACATGATGCCGCACATGAATACTATTGGCGACATTGAGATCGCCGTCGACAAGAAGAGCGGATACGCCATTGCACAACCGGGAGTTTTTTATCGTGATTTTGATAGTGAGACGCGACGCCGTGATTTGATGATGCCAGCCTATCCAGCCAGTCGTGAGCTCGCAGCGATTGGTGGCATGGTAAGCAATAATGCTGGTGGAGAGAAATCGCCGGCATACGGCAAAATTGAGAGGTATCTGCTCGAACTAAAAGTTGTTCTTTCTGATGGAAATGAGTACGTGGTGAAACCGCTTTCAAAAGCGGAGCTTGATGCGAAGATGAAGCTTCCAACATTCGAAGGGCGGATGTATAAGCAGTTATTCGAGCTCATTACGACACATCGGCAAGTGATTGATGCTGCGAAGCCGGCGGTGAGCAAAAACTCAGCTGGATATTATCTCTGGAATGTTTGGATTCCGAATGCTGATGACGGTAAGGGCATTTTTGATCTAACACAGCTTTTGGTGGGTAGTCAGGGGACGCTCGGTATGATTACCGAAGTAAAGTTGCGGCTCGTGCCGGTGCCAAAAGTATCAAAGCTTTTAGTTATTTTCTTAAAAGAAACTTCAAAGCTTGGCGACCTTGTCGCTGTTCTCCACGAAACGCATCCGGAGAGTCTTGAATCTTACGACGATAAGACTTTCAAGCTCGTTTTGCGCTACTTCCCGCAGTTTGTGAAGCTGATGCGCCAACGCGGCTTGTTCTCTTTGGCTTGGCAGTTTATCCCTGAGTTTTGGACGGTGCTTAAGATGGGTAGTATTCCTAAGATGGTGCTTATGGTGGAGTTCACCGGAGACACTGCGACTGGCGTTGATGAGCGAGTCACCCGTGCGACCGAGGCGGTAAAGAAGTTTAACGTGCCTTTTCGAGTTGCGCACAGCGAAGAGGAGAGCCACAAGTATTGGACGATGCGACGTGAGAGCTTTAGTTTGATGCGTAATAATTTGCGCGATAGACACACCGCACCATTTATCGATGACTTCGCCGTAAAGCCTGAGGTGATGCCAGAGTTTTTGCCGAAGCTTACGGCGATTCTTGATTCGTATGGGTTTGCGTACGGTATGGCTGGTCACCCTGGTGACGGCAACTTCCATATATTCCCGATGCTCAAACTCGAAGATCAAAACGAACGAGCAATCATTCCAAAACTTTCTGAGCAGGTCTACGAGTTAGTGCTTCAATATAAAGGGACTATTACCGCCGAACACAATGATGGACTTGTGCGCTCACCGTATCTCGAAAAGATGTACGGAGCTGAGGTAATGCGACTTTTTGAGGCCACAAAAAAGATATTTGAC
>CAZLKS010000039.1:0-7241 GCA_964560145.1 uncultured Candidatus Saccharibacteria bacterium
GAACTGAGCGTTGCCGGTAACTTCAAGAGTCGAAGAAGCTTTGATTGCACCACTGGTCTGGAGTGTGGCGAGGTTGGTGTTGCCAGAGACGGTGAGCTGGGTAGCAGAGGCGTTGGCGAGGGTTGTCTTGCCGGTCACGTCGAGAGTGCCGCCGACGGTGGTGTTGCCGGTTTGGGTTGTGCTCAAATTCGTATTACCAGAAACGTACAAATTCGTCGCCGAAGCATTGGCGAGTTGTGTGTTACCAGTAACTTCGAGTGTCGAGGAGGCACGAAGGGTACCGGCAACAATTGCATTACCCGTTGTATTCAGGGTCGCAATTTGCAAATTACCCGTACCAGTAGCATTGGCGAAAGTCACGCCTTGTAGGGCAGCCGAACCAGTTAATGAGAAGTTGCCACCAACGCTTACATTGCCCGTAGCGGTAAGGTTGGTAGAGCTAACGCCGGCGAGCTGCGTTGCACCAGTCACCTCGAGAGTCGAAGAGGCACGAATTGCTCCGGCAGCAGATACACTGGCAAGTGTCGATGTTTGCGAGGCCTGGAAGGTGCCGACAACATGAAGCGTGGAACTCGGAGCAGAGGTTCCGATGCCAACCGCCGTAGCCGTTGAAGTTGAATACATCGTCGCGCCCGCTAAAGTCCAATAAGTTGCGGTAGCGCTACCTGTCTGATCAGGAACCCAAGAAAGCCGACCGGCACCATCCGTTCCTAGAACATACCCAGTTGTCCCACCGGTTGATGGCCAAGTGTAAGCAACTCCACCAAATGTCGTACTTGCCGTTACCGTGAGATTCGCAATCTGCAAGTTGCCGGTACCAGTGGCGTTAGCAAAACTCAATCCTGTTCCACTCAATACTCCGGCGATTGTTAAATTGCCGGCCGAGGTCAGCGTATTCGAAGCATTAAAGAATTGAATATTCCCCGTGCCAGTTCCACCCTGCAAAGTCAGCGTGTTTGTTGAGGTTGCATTTAGCTGCGGGTTTGTACCAGCCAACAAAAGATTTCCCGAATTGAGTACGGGGATATTCGATCCGGTTGGAGACTGAGAAGGTGCAAACCCAAGGACCGTTCCGGCATTAATCGCAAAGCCGGCCGAGGTAACACGCTGACGTGGACTGAGCGTTTCGAAGGTTGAGTTATCGGATGAAACCTCTACCTGCAAATATACGTTCTTATTATCTTGGAAATTGTAATCGAGAGTGTCAGGATATCCGCCATCTGTATCACCGATGTTTACGTTGAAAACGCCGCTCGCAACCGAAGCGCTTGTAGCAGTCGGTGCGCTACTCGGCCAGAGACGCGTACCAGAACCAGCGGTCGCATTATCCCAAATTGAGAACTTGAAATAATACGTTGTACCAGAGGTACTACCAAGGAGATTTCCACTACTATCCGTGAGACGACCTTGATAGGCCAAGATTTGCGGAACGCCCGTAGCCGCGTGTGCAACTAACGGAAGTACCGTAAAACTCCCACCGAACATTAACTGTACGGTAATCAAAAAGGAAACGATTTTGGAAATTTTCGACCCCCCCAGGTTGCTCATTGTTTTAAGAGCGGATGCGATTCGAAAACATCATTCGAATCACATCCCGAATTCCTACAAAAATTTTTCTACAAATAGTATACCGCGACATGTGGAAAACTTTGACTAAAATCTGTGCATAGATTTGTTCGAAAATGTGAGGAATGGAAAAATACGTTTATCGATAAGAAAAAAGCGACAAATAATTCGCAAAAAAATGGGTCATTTTTTGCAAGGAGAAGGGTGCTTTTTTACGGCAAAAATGCAACGCGAAAATCAAGCATTTTTTAGGAAAAAAAGGAAAAAATATTTCGGCCGAAAAACACCAATCGCTAAACAGCGGAGACCTCAACGGCAAAAATAGTTAACAACAGTTATTCCACAGTTTTACACAGGTTAACATTTTGCAATAAAAGTTAACCAATGTTAATATGTTAGAGCAATTAAGCCTTAATTCATCTCATTTCAAATGTCCGAAAAACTTTACTCCACTCCTGAGGTTGCCAAGATTCTTGGCATGAGTCGCATCGCTGTTTTTAAGAAAATTAAGACCGGAAAACTCAAAGCTATGAAGGTTGGAAAGGGGTACGTTGTGGCTAAGACGGATCTCATGGAACACTATCGCCTGAAATTGAAAAAGGCGCAGAAAAAAATGGGGCCGGAACCCGAAGAGGGCCTTGACAGGATTTCAACTTCCGAAAGTGAATCATAGTTTTACAAAAAAATATTTATTAAAAATAAAAAATCTCCGCGAATTCCGCGGAGATTTTTTATTTATCAATCGGTTTACTGCACCGGCGAACCGTTTGGAACACTTTTTTCTGGATTCAACATTACGGGCTTATGAAGTGCGGAACCATTCGTAATGGTTTCGTCGATGGCATAGAGAATCATGCCGTTACTCTCAACACCCTTCATCTTTCGTGGGGCAAGATTTGTCACAACTGGAACTTGTCTGCCGAGCATACTCTCGGGCGCATAATGCTGTGCAACACCGGAAACAATTGTTCGAACTTCACCGCCAAGATCAACTGAAAACTTGAGAAGCTTATCTGCGCCTTCAACTTTTTCTGCGGTAAGAATGGTACCCATTTTGATTTCGATTTTCGCAAGATCATCGATAGCAATAATCGGTGTTGCACTCATAGACAGAATTAACTCAAGTGCCTTAGGTAACTCCACCACGCCGTCGTGCCCACTAAAATGACCACGCTCACCTTTACCGTCCTCGACGTACGTCTTTGCTTTTAATTGATCCTCGAAGAGCTTTTTGTTTTCAATACGAACCCACTTATCGGTCGGTGAAAAAATAGCGTGCACCTGCTCGGCAATTTTCTGTACCTTTGAAGCAAGTGGAGCAGCAAACCATGGTGCGGCAATTAGGTCGTCTTCTGGGCTGTTATTTATTGGTTTCTCTAGAAACCCAGCGACAGAAAGTACTCCTCCAACGCGTACGCTCTCAGGAAGGGTCTCTAGGTATTTCAAAATCGCAATCACTCCCATACTGTGACCTACAAAGTAGGTATTCGCATCCGGCTTGCCGACTGCCAGAGCTAGCGCCGGAATCCACTCCTCCATCGTCGGCTTCTCGGCGTGAGGCAGCTGCGGTGCCACCACAAGGTATCTACGTTTCTCCAGCTCGGCTTTAAACCACGGGAACCACCCATCGGTTGGTTTGTTATCCCAGTCATGCACCAAAATAATACGTTTCATATCGATATAAATAGTTATTAATTGTTTATGACATATCTACCCTACCATAGAGCCCTCAGTAACTAAAAATGGCCCGTAGGCCATTTTTAGGGCGATTAACTAGGATTCTAGACGACCCACCTACCAAGCACCGATGATTGCACCCATGGCGAGACAGCAAACCAGCGAAGAAATTACCTCAAATAACCACAACGTATAAGACCTACCCATCCAGATAACCTCAATGGAGCTCGAGGTTACTAAGAATCCAATCCAAACCAGGAACGCCACCATCATGCCAGTCGCCGCACCAGTTGTGCCCAGGACCGTGGAGGTAGAGGCAAGTAGATAGACCACCGATAGCACATACGCAAAAACAATATTAACCAGCAGGTTCTTTAGCATCTGCGGAATCATATCGGAGAACTTTTCATTACCCGTTGGATGAACGTTGGCAAGGCGCATCCATAATTTTCCAAAAAGTGGCCCGTGGAATAGAAAGCCAATGATAAAATTAACCACTCCCGCAACTAATACCGCCGACATATTGATTGATAACATATGAATATTGGCAATTCTTAAGATGTATTAATGGCTCTTATTATAGCAAATGGGCAAAATTTAAAAAAATCAAACGACTACAGCGGAGACGAAGATGTTGCTTTCCGCACTGTTAGCGATTAAATCCTTTTAGTTCACGAGCAGGCTCAGTCCTTACGGACTTTCGTACCTCTGATAGTACATCCTCAGCAGCCAGCTTATAATCGGGATGTAGCCGAAGCCATTTTGACGAAGCCTCTACCTCAAGAAGCATTAGATTACCCTCTCTGACTGGGATGTTGTCAATGAAATATGTAATGTCCTTTTCCTCGAAGCCCTCTTCGCTCAAATCCCTCGCAATCAAAAGGCGCTGTTCATCAAGAGGACGCGTGCCGTCATAATTATATTCTTTCCCGTCAACAAAATATGATTCCCAGTATCCCGCAGGAAATCGGAATAATCCTCCAGCTAAAAGATATCCTTCTGGCAGGTGCGCCGCGAGTACATTTTCCTGTGCATCAGTGGATACAACAATCAATGCTCGTACCGGTCTCCGCAATAAATACGTTGGAAGATTAAGCATAAGAAGTATTATAAATGGATTGTACCACGCCTACACCGCCCGCTTTGCTCTAGGAGCAAAAGCAGTGGGCGTTGTGGGACGAAGTTGAAACTTATTTAAGTGACTTCTCCCAATCTGCAATGACCTTTAAAGCCTCATCTTCTAGCTCTACACCATGAACCAAACTAATCGGTTTTCTTAGTGCAGCATTAATTTGCTGAAGATCATGAGTGCCTTCAAAGTGCTGCTTTGATACCCTGCCCCTGGAACAGGCGTATATAATTCTTGGGATTGATGCCCAAGATGATGCGGCCAGGCACATCAAACATGGCTCAAGAGACGAATAAAGCGTAACCTCTGGAATATCTCTTTTCCCTAATTTCTGGCACGCTTCACGAATCGCCGTGACCTCACCATGCGCTGTTGGGTCTTTGAGCTGCTTGCCATTACTAATAGCCGAGGCAATTATCTCGTTATTTTTTATGATCACTACCCCAACCGGAAAACCCCCGGCCGCAACCGATTCTTTAGATTTATCGATCGCCTGCTTCAAAAATTTCTCATCGTCTTTCATCGCATAACTATAACAGGTGCTTATTCCTAAACGCAATTCCAGAATGAGATTTTAGATAGCTTTCAAAAGTGTACGCATGCTGCTTGTCCGAAAAGGCGCAAAACCATGCAATGCCGAATGGTGTTTTACTTGATGAATATTCTGCCGAGCCGCGGTTGTGTTCCTGCACACGTGTTTTTAAATTCTCTGTGACTCCGGTGTAATAGCTATTATCTTTCTTGCTGCGCAGAATGTAGACGAAGTACATGGTTCAAGCATAACGAGGATCAAAGCTGATGCAAAAAAGTTACCCACAGATGACGAGGTTATGTGCGTGCACGCCCATGCTTCGCGAGTACGCTACGCAGGGCACTGCTTCTCTGCTCGAGCTAATTTATAGCTCAAAGTAAAATATAACACTTAGTGCCGCGCACTGCGTAGTTTTCCAAAAACGAAGCAGTGGACCTGGGGAGAATCGAACTCCCCCCTCCTCCTTGCAAAGGAGGCGTTCTACCACTGAACTACAGGCCCATTCTTTTTCTATTCTTTCATTTTACCACCCTAGCCCCTTTCCCGATGTGCATCGGGACGTTCTACCCCTGCCTACCGGCAGGCAGGACTGAACTACAGGCCCATTTAGTAACTAAGTGAGTTTACAATATCCTCTCGTTTTTGAGAAGCTCTGAAACTTTCACTCTCATTCAGTGCGGAGGCGGGAAGATTCTCCGCCAGAGGCGGATGAGTCTCAGGCTCAGAACTTTGAGTCTCATTCAGTGCGGGGACGATGTCCCGAAGTTTGAACCGAAAAAACGGCTTAACTTCATAATTATTGATAAAAGCATACAGGAATTGAGGGCGACGTATAAGGCTCATCCGGAGTGGTTTGAGATACCTCAACCAAAGTCCACTAAGGGCAAGAACGAGGTAGATTATTCGATTTAGTTCATTTGGTCCTATACCGACTTAACCTTTACTCCGAATTTATCAATAAGTGGATGCGGGAAAAGCACACCTTTGTTGAACTCTTCTTTAAGGACAATGTGCTGAGACCAAACTTTAAGCACATTTACCAATGTATAGTCTAATGCGGTCTCTGGTGTGAACTGACTCAAGAATAAAATATATATCTCCGAAAAGGCTTTGAACTTATCCTGATTTCTCGCAATCCAAATACTAAAATCTTTCAGATTAACCAAGCCTATCTTTGAGTTTATGAATATGAGCAATACCGTACCTTCCCCTGGCGCGTAATTAGTGAGCTTTGTTCTTTCAAGTGTGCTAATTGCAACTTCTACTGTCTCATCTTTCAATTCCACGATTTCAACTCCAAGTCTGTCGATTGGTTTTTCTTTGGTAGGTCTATCGGTAGGAGAAATTATATGAAAGTCTGGCGGGTCTTGAATTTGCTGGATGTACCATTCTCGATGAGACCACTTCCTAATGGCGTATGTGAAAAGTACGGCAACAAAACTATCCCGCTCCTTGTTTAATCCAGAGCCGTGAAGAAACTTTTTTGTACCAATTTTTCTAATTAAATCTATCAAACCACCCATTATGTGGTCAGGATGAGTAGGCTTTCCAAGATCTGAATGGTTATCAAATTCTGTTTTACTTATTTCTCTCATTTTTCATTTGCTTTCCAGCCTTCTTCATTTGATGAAGCATGCCAACAAACCTTTCTAACTCAACAAGAAGCTCTCTATCGCTATGGAAACCAAACCTTATTGAATTCATTAGGTTATACGCATTTACCTGCTGAACGCGAGCGCGATCATCAGTAACATCCTTTCTCACGAATTTCTTTCCGTGCTCATTTTTTGGATAGATAGCAATAATCATTACTTTTGGGCTTAAAACAAAACTTTGCTCCCTTGAAAGGAAGTCATTGCCCCAGAATTCATTGCTAGTTGGCATATCGAGGTACGGAGCATCAGTTGTTATGAATTCACCCTTACGCGATATAAGTACCTTCCAAAACTTTGCGGCAAGAATATTACTGAACCTGTGCATATCTTTCAGTATTTGGAGATGGTGCATATTGCCATAGTCCACAGTGAATTCACCCTTGTGCACGAACTCAACCATTTGTTCTTTGGTGAAGCCAGCTTCTTCAAGTCTTGCTTTTGATTTCGGATCTTTGTCTAGGTAATGAACCCAATGCTTCATCATTTGTTTTGTAACTTGGTCAGTCATTTCTTTGGACTGATCAAGATATTTCTTTCCCCTAAAATGGAGAAAAATCATACACTCTGCTAGATGGTATTTTTCAGTCTCGGTAATCTGCTCATAGTTAAGTATTTTCTTCTCAAGCACGGGCAGTTCATTCGAGAAGATTGCTTCAATTTCTGCAAATTGCTTTTCAATTAT
>CAZLKS010000040.1:0-7155 GCA_964560145.1 uncultured Candidatus Saccharibacteria bacterium
CGGGCAGTTCATTCGAGAAGATTGCTTCAATTTCTGCAAATTGCTTTTCAATTATTTGACTTACCTCGTCCTTAACGCCCGTGTGCTGGGCGTAAAAGAAATTCTCGTAGCAGAACCTGCTCTGATCTGATTTCTTATCAAAAACTTTTAGCTTTGGAGGTATACGCTCTTCAACTTTCACAGGATAAAAACCACTAGTCCCATCTAGCCATTGTTTGAGATAGAATTGCGGTACATAGTGTTGGTCTTCTGTTATTTGCTCTGATTCTGTATTGGTCATTTTAATCAAATGTTCAGAAATGCAGGAAATTTGATTATTCAAAAGTTCTCGGACTACCCGTATATTTCTCAATCAAATTCCGCACAAAACCTGAGTCAATAAGATCCTGAATTTCCTTATCGATGAGAGCCCTGAACTCAGGGCCGTCTTTCTTGATCATGAACGTATTTCCAAATTCACGAATTGGTTGATCTGAAAGTTTGCGTAGTTTTACCTCAGAAGCCTTATTAAACTGCTCTGCAAGGTATGGTTCGACGAAGGTAAGATCTGCCTTATCATCCGCAACAAACTTTAAAAGTTCCTCAGGACTTGAAAGTTGCGGCACTCGCACTAGACGAGCATTCGGAAAGTCTACTATGGCAATGGAATCAGAAATATCGTTTTCCTTTATGGCAATGCGTACGTTAGGTGAACTTGGATCAATATCCTCTTTCACCCAACCGAAGACTTTGCTCATATAAAGGGGTATTGAGAATTCTGCTTCCTCCAACCGTTCCGGCGTTGGCCACACAGTGCTTGCAAAAATATCGAAGCGCCCAGCTTTCAAGCCATCCACTATGACTCCGTAGCCAGTTTCCTCATTCCAGTGGATTTCCCATTTGTGGCGTTTTGCTATCTCACTAATCACTTCGTAGAAAATTCCCGAAAAAGTATTTGTAGTTTTGTCGTAAAGAAAAGCCGGATCGTAATAGAAGAAAGCGGCCCTGAGAACTCCTTTTTTTGAAACAAGTTCAAGAGTATTTATATTTGCCTCAGTTTCTTCATCCGCCCACATTGAATTATAGGTTTCGTATGGATTCTCAAGAAGGATAAAATCCATGTAAGGCCTTAGCTTGTCATCAAACCTTCCAGCAATATAATCTTCATAGACTGGCCAGTTTTTATGATAGACATATGCCACCTTTTCAGTGTCGAGAAATTTTGGAGCAAATTCCAGAAAGGCAATTTCGGAAAGAAGATAATGGACCGCGATCTTTGCAGCGGCATCCATATTCTCAATTTTCTTTCCTGAATATTCCAAAACTCCTTTGGTGGTGCTGTTAGCTTCCTGCTCGAATTCAGGTTTTGATTTGTAAAGCTGTTCGACCTTCTTATAGGCCTCCTGATAATCGGAATTATTCTCAATTTCTGTTTCCCAGTCAATTATGCGAACCTGTTCGTCTGTATATCCCAGCTCAGTTGCGATTCTTTTAGTCCGATTCTTCAAATTATTTCCGTGGGGTAAGGCCTTATCGCGCCGTGCTCGATTCTGCGGGTAGCCGAGCGCAACGTATGTAGAGATTGCGGGAATGTCCGCAATCAAAATGGCAGTACGGCCGTATTCACCAACAATCGAAGACAGCAAAAAGCGTACTTCATCGTCCTTGAAGTAGCTATTGCCTGGGCTCATGCCGATTACTGGATATACACTTTGCATATGCGTATTTTAACCTGTCTTCATTCGGAAGCTAAAGCAATTCCGTCAAACTTTTTTTGCTTCGGTTCAAACTTGGACATCTGGCGGAGGCGGGAAGATTCGAACTTCCGGTGCCTTGCGGCACACAGTCTTTCCAGGACTGCGCACTAGACCACTATGCGACGCCTCCAATTAGATTCACAAAGGCCGTACCGCCCTTGTATGACTTTATCTGCTTCTCTCTAGCGAATGCTTCCTGTGCTGTAGTATACATTTCCGAATAGATCATTACTAGGGGGCGACGACTTCGCAACGATGCCGTC
The DNA here is from genome assembly GCA_964560145.1 of uncultured Candidatus Saccharibacteria bacterium. GTDB lineage: Bacteria > Patescibacteriota > Minisyncoccia > UBA6257 > 1-14-0-10-44-23 > JAHFLF01. The sequence goes on from CAZLKS010000040.1 coordinate 2,000, forward strand.
TTTCCCGAATTATGGTCCTTCAATCGACGTATTATATTGTTAGTGCACCCAATATAATAACCTTTATCCTTAAGACTTTTTGCTATATATACAAAATACATTCTGGCACCCCGCACTGTGCGGGGCAAGCTAGACCTTTACCCCGCCCACGGCGGGGACTATGCGACGCCTCCAATTAGATTCACAAAGGCCGTACCGCCCTTGTATGACTTTATCTGCTTTTCTCTAGAGAATACCAGCAAGGTATTACTATAGCTTATCGCAAACTAGACTCCTCGACAAGCAGAGGTCCTTAGTTACCTTAAGCGATGGTCGTTCCCTTCCATTGCTTGCACAACAGAAGATTTGCAAGATTTTTTAGGTCTCGGCCATCAATGATATAAGCCGTAATCTTTGACTCCTCAGCTAGGCCAGCAGCCACGGGGTCCATCGGCGTTCCTAACCCTGGCTTCCAAGCCTTTGGAATCAACTTACGATAATCGCGCCAAGAAATTGTTTCAAACTGCTGAGCAGTTTTGTACTTATTTGGATCCTTACTGTAAACATGGTCAGCCGTCCCCATATTTACTACCGCCGCGTTGTGAGCATGAGCAATACTTGTTGCAACGTAATCTGTTGACCACCCCGGTCGCCAGCCGGCACCAAATACGATTGAATGCTTCATCTTACCTATCTTCTTTGGTCCATCAATAATCACGTGATCGCAAATATCCGCAAAAACAGTCCGCAAGAGCTGCGCATTGAGACGGGTAGCATGAATGCCAAGCCAGTCGCTGTCGTAATCAGTGACTTTACAGAGATCGCGTGCCGTTTTCTGATACTCACGAGCCAATCGTCCACCACCTGTCACGATAATGAAGCGATATCCACGCTTCACGAACGAACGAATAAACTGCTCAAACTCCTTAATGTACTTAGTATCCAAATTATCTGGATACAAAACCGAACCACCGAGAGAAATAACGATTGGCTTCTTCTTATCAAATAGACAGACGTTTTGAGTGTTCATGGTAATTAAGGGTAGTATACACGGATTCCTATAAGCACAAAAGCCCCTTTGGGCTTTTGTGAAATAGCGGACCTTTTGGTATTTTTTACTCCCCTTGAACAGCTGGCAGCTTGTACATTGCCTCGGCAACAACTTTTGCCGGGAAAGCTACACCTGGAACATCAAGCGATGATTTAACTCCCGCCGAGAAACTTATACTCGCAGGGTAGTCTATTGTCATCGTAATCTTATCAGCAACATCAAACGCCTGATTCATACCAGAAGAGTTTAGCTGTACGATAAATGACTGCGTTGAACCCTTAGGGATAACAAAACCCGTTGATCCGAACGTAAAAGTCACCGAACAGCGCTTCGCCCCAGCAAGAAGCGAACAATTCTTTGTAGTTGTTTCTGGGATAAGCTTGCCCGTTTTCGCGTTCACGAGCGACATGGCAATTGGACTTGTTCCAGCTCGAACACCGGTGCCCTCGAGCGACAGCATAAGCGAATTTAAGCTTGTCGAAACCTTCTTGTCGCCAACGAAGGTGATGGTCGCAAAGTTGTCTTTTATCTCCACGTTCCTATTACTCGAAGCGCCAATCAAGCTGGTCGTAACCGTTACAATTGGTTCAACTACTGGCACTGGACGCGTTTCTGGCGGCACAGTTCCTGTTGGTGCATCAGCAGGAGGGGTCGGAGGAACGGGTGGTACTACAACAACCGGCGAGCTCACCACTAAATCCTGACCACTCGTTACCGGGAACATTGTTGTCACTGATCCAGACTGATCACTAGTACTATACATACCAGCAAGACTCATGAATGAGGGATACGCACCAGGGGTCGCCTTTGGATCGATGTCAGCAAAAAGTTCAATATTGGCCGTTTTACCTCGCGCAATCAAAAGCGTTGCCTTGCCTACAAATTCAAGAGAAAACACCCCCGAACCAGTATAGGAACCAAGGAATAAGACTGGGCCGTACTGCACACCATTAACCTTAGTCGTTAAACGACCAAGCCCAACTGCAGCAACCGCATTCTTGTCAAAAACCAGACGGTCAAGTGCGATATCAGCAGCAACCGAGTTTGTTATCGTAAATGCAGCAATCCGTTGGCCAGCAGCACCAGCCTGTGCGGCAACTTTCGAAGGGCCGCTTTGTGCCTTCACGGTAACGGTTGCTGGCGCATTTAGAATAACGACACCACGATAATTAATGCCGAATGGATCTTGCGCAACAGCATCCGCATCCCGCTGAGTTAAGATGAATTTTATTTCGTTAACACCGTTCTTAATGTAGCGAGCAACCTCGACAGATGTCGTCTGCTTTGCCTTTGCGTTCGCATCAAAAACGGGCACGTCATTCACTAACACACGAAGTGGGCCCGGAGTCGTCTCAAAGGAGAGCATCGCATAACTCGCCGCCCCATTAGCGGTAATTGTTCTTGAGAAGCTGATTTTCTGGCCGGTAATAATCTTACTGCCGGTTCGACTCGTATCACGAACACTCACCCATTTACTCCCAAGCAACGCCGCACTTGCCCCTTCTGGTCGAGAAATCACCACAGCTGATCCTTCAAGTGGCTTACTCGCAGCACGTGCTTGCATCGATTTTCGATCAACGGTGAATACCTTTCCAGCAACCGTAACGGTCTCGTCCGTTAAACCAAAACGAACACTCTCGCCGGTAACCGGATTTATTACGACGTTACTATTCGTCTCAGTCCGCGCATCGTAACTCGTCTTAATCGGAAGAACTGTAATAGAATAGCGTTCACTACCATCACTTCCAAATTCGATAGAGGTGGGCTCGTTATTTACCGATATATTTAGTGCTGGTGCTGGCGGAATAAAGGCGGCCTGCGATGCCATGAGTTGAGCAGAGCGGCTCGAAATATACATAATGCCGAGCGCCATACCAAAAACAACACCGACAATTGCCCAAGCGTACCATGAATGAACACGGTGACTGCCGACGATTTTAAAATCTTTTTGTAATCCGGCGACTACCTCATCTGCGGGACTTTTTGTTGGCTCCATAAATTAGTAATTAAAAGGATTATATTTAGTATACCACCACAAAAAAGCATAAACACCACACATAGGTGCATAAGTCCACACAAGTAAAGACCCGGCTTCCCGGGTCTTTACTTGTAAACTCTCTCATTTTTAGTATCCACCCATACCGCCCATCCCACCCGGCATCCCGCCCGCTGGTTCATCCTTTTTCGGTATATCGGTCACCGCTGCACCAATCATCAAGTAGTTAGCTGCCACTGAGAGCGCATTCGTGAATGCGGTCTTTGTGACTTTCAATGGGTCAATGATACCAGCCAATTTGAGGTCGCCTATTGAGTTCGTCATCGCGTTAAATCCCGTCCAGCTTTCGCCCGTTGGCCGATTCTTAAGCTTAGTAATGATACTACTGGCGGATTCGCCGCTATTAATAGCGATGGCGGTTATTGGTGCCTCAAGTGCGCGAACAAGAATTGCATTCGCCGCTTCATTAACGGCGTTATTCCTTTCGGTTTTGAGATGGCTAGAGGCATTAAACAGCGCAATTCCACCGCCCGGCACAATTCCCTCCTCCATAGCGGCGCGAGTTGCTGCAACAGCGTCCTCAACACGCTGCTTGAGTTCTTTCTGGGCTGATTCGGTCGGTGCACCAACCTTAATAACAGCTACTCCACCAGCAAGCTTACCAAGGCGTTCGTGTAGCTTTTCTTTATCGTAGCTTGATTCGGTTTTTTTAATTTGGGCACGAATTTCCGCAACCCGAGCCTCAATCTGCTTTTTATCGCCTTTCCCACCGACAATCGTCGTGTTGTCCTTAGTTGCGACCACCCGATGAGCACGTCCGAGGTCTTCGATGGAAATTGTTTCGAGCTTCTTTCCCACCTCGTCGCTAATAAAAGTAGCGCCGGTCACCGTTGCAATATCTTGAAGCATCGCCTTGCGTGAGTCACCAAAGCTCGGTGCCTTTACCGCAAGCACACTAAACGTACCGCGAATTTTGTTTACGACAAGCGTCGTCAGTGCCTCACCATCAACATCGTCGGCAATAATAACCATGTCCTTCTTGCCCGTCTCAATAACTTTTTCAAGTGTCGGCAACACCTCTTTAATAGAAGAAATCTTCTTGTCGGTAACTAATATGAACGGATCCTCCATCGCGGCCTGCATCTTCTCGGTGTTCGTAATCATGTACTGACTAATAAATCCCTTATCGAATTGCAGACCCTCAACGACTTCGTAGGAATTGGCGATAGTGTTTGAGTCATCAATCGAAACAACACCCTCCTTACCAATCTTACCCATAACCTCGGCGATTAGCTTGCCGATTTCCCGGTCTTTAGCTGAGAGCGTGGCTACTTCTTCAATTTTCTTATTCTCATTGATTGACTCACGCTGCGCCTCAAGCGCTTTGACAACTGCAACACCTCCTTTTTTCAATTCCTCCGCTAACTGAATCACATTAAAGCCCTTATCGCGGATAGCCTTTTCTCCTTCCTCAATCATAGCGTGGGCAAGTACAACTGAAGTTGTAGTTCCGTCGCCCACGTTGTCATTAGTCTTGTCGGCCGCCTGCTTAATAAAGTCAGCACCAAGATTTTCAAACTTATCTTCAAATTCGATTTCCTTGGCAACAGTCACACCATCAAAAGTTACCTGTGGTGTTCCGTAGCCTTTTTCGATTACAACCGCACGACCGCGTGGACCGAGCGTCATCTTAACTGCTTCAGCGAGCTTATCGATACCCTTTTTAATAGAAGCCCGAGCGTCTTCGTTAAATTTTACTTGTTTAGCCATATGGTTAGTTCAAAATTGCTAAAACATCATCCTCGTCTCCAACTAAGTATTTCCTGCCCTCAATCTCGATTTCGTCCGGTCCATATTTTTTGAACAAGACAGAATCACCGACTTTGACGGTCATGGCGACGAGCTTACCATCGGTAGTCTTACCTGGACCAGTAGCGATAACCCTGCCCATTATTGGCTTTTCGCCAGCGGAGTTTTCGGGTAAAACTATACCAGATTTTGTCTTCGTTTCAGCGGCGAGCGGCTCGATAAACAAACGATTTGATAATGGTTTTAAATTCATGCAGTAATCGCAAACAATGCGAATATAATTAATAATACGAACAAAATAAACCCGACTTTTATAAAAGT
>CAZLKS010000041.1:0-6599 GCA_964560145.1 uncultured Candidatus Saccharibacteria bacterium
TGCTTGACCTGTTTATCCTGAGCCAGCCGAAGGAAGATGCTTTCGAAGAAACTTTTTTAAAACGCAGAGCCCACCGATGTGACCGTTGGGGTGCGTTTCGGTGGGCTGTGATGTGCGGGCTAAGGGCGGTTCCACCACTCGATAGCCTCGGACATTTTGGGTAGGTAGCTACCTCCAATCCAGAAGGCTACTCCGATGAGCTCCTGGCGAGTCCGTAGCCATTCCTTGTCTTCTGCCGCCGTCTCTGGTGGGTAGTCGATTGCGAGCCAAAGCGTAATCCCGAAGACCTCAAACCAGATTTTGAGGAGTCTTTCGAAATAGGGCTTTATCCAGGATGAGTCCTGAAACGCATAGTGTATGCTGCCGAGCATGACTCCGAGCGCGATGAATCTTTTCCACCGCGAGAACGAGCAATCGAGAATCCTGGAGCTGAGATAGAATGCTCCGCTTCCAATGGTCGCGTGGACCTGGCCCTCAAGACTCGCATTCTCTGGCTGCATAATCATAGTCCAGATGCAAGACACTGCTTGCACCAGAAAAATGACATAGATCAGCCTAAGCAAGGGGGAGTCCTTTGACGAGGTCTTACTCTGAAGTCCATCGACTGACTTGTTCACGTATCCCTCCGTTATCTCGGTTTAATGCTCGGAAAACAATACAATCTTTTCATTTAAAAAGCAATTTAGTGGAGGCTAATCTCCTTGAACTTTGCGAAGACTGGCTGTCCGCGGTAAGCTATAGAGAATACGATTCAAATGGCTGACCAAACTACCGAACTCATTCGCGAAAAAGTTGAGATAGCTGATTTTATTAAGCAGTACGTTGAGCTGCGACCCGCTGGCCGAAGCTTGAAGGGGCTGTGTCCTTTTCATAAAGAGAAGAGCGGGTCGTTTATGGTTAATCGCGACCGACAAATCTGGCATTGTTTTGGTTGTGGCAAGGGCGGTGACATTTTCGGTTTTCTGATGCAGTACGAGAATATCGAGTTTATCGAGGCGCTAAAAATCTTAGCGGATCGTGCTGGCATAGCCCTTCAGAGGACTGGGACCGGTGACCAGAAGAAGTATGACGTCCTTTTCGAGATTAATCGCATTGCTAAGGATTTTTATAAATCAGCATTGTTGCATCCGTCGGGAGCACCGGCACTCAAATACTTGCATGAACGGGGACTTAAAGATGAGACGATTAATGACTTTGAGATTGGAGTGGCTCAACCTGGCAATGATTCGCTGATGAGTCATCTAACTAAGATGGGGTATAGTGTTGTTGATATTGAGCGGGCTGGCTTAGCATTCAAAACTGACCGCGGTACCTATTGGGATCGTTTCCGTAATCGAATTATGTTTCCACTTCACAATCATTTTGGGAAAGTCATCGGCTTTACCGGAAGAGTGATGCCTGGTAACGAGAGTCCGGATGTTGGTAAGTACGTGAATAGTCCAGAGACGGCGATTTTTAATAAATCTAAGCTCCTGTTTGGTTTTTTTAAGTCAAAGGCTGCTGTTCGTGAGGAGAACATGGCAGTGCTTGTTGAAGGGCAGATGGACTTCTTGATGGCCTGGCAGGATGGAGTCAGGAACTTGGTTGCGACCTCGGGTACCGCTTTGACCGTTGAACATCTTAAGCTCATTCGTCGATTGGCCGAAAATCTCGTGCTTTCATTTGATAATGACAGTGCGGGCAGGGCTGCTGCGGAAAGGACTATCGATTTGGCACAGACCAATGATTTCAATGCACGGGTTATCATGTTTGATGACCCAACCCTCAAGGATCCGGCAGATATCGCACGTGCTAAGCCTGGGCACTTTGCCGAATTAGTTAAAAAAGCCGTTCCGGCGATGGAGTATTACTTCAGCTACTACGGAATTAATAACTCTACTGATATTGCGGCAAAGAAAAAGGCAATCAGGCAAATTCTGGCAAAGATTAAGGCAATTGCCAGTCCCGTTGAGCAACAGCATTGGCTGGTTGAGCTTTCGGGTCGTTCTGGAATACCAGAGGCGTCACTACTGGCAGAAATGGCGATGATTAAGATTGATGCACAGGTTGGTGGTTTGGTTAAACCAACTGAGGGGGTATCACCGGTGGTATCGCAGTCACCAAGCCGAATTGATATTATTACCCAAAGGCTTTTGAGTCTGGCAATTCGCGATGCGGAAACGGCAAAACTCGTTGCGGCAAATCGAGATGCTTTGCCGGAATACTATCGTCCGGTTTTAGACCAGTTATTACAGGGAGATGCGAAACAGGTTCCATCAGAAATCACGGGAATAGTTAACCTAATCTATTTGCAGTCTGGTTTTGATCCGGCGGTGGGGGAGGCAGAGGCCTTAGTGGCTCAACTAAAGAAAAACAGCATTGATGATCTTAAAAAACAGATTCAAGAGAAGATTCGATTAGCTGAGCGTTCCGGTGATCAAACTGGATTGACAAAATTGCTGGAAGAGTACAGAAACATAACTATTGGGCGAGGGTAGCACCCAGAGATTCTCGCTAAGTTCGACCCGTTCCTAGTCAGTGCCCATAGCTCGGTACGCCGTGTTTGGGGATGGACAAAATGCCTTGACTCGTGTATAGTATGAGCAGTGTGGAAAACCAGCAGGTTTTCATTTTTGTTTACCGACCTACGCGATTATGGCAAAGAAAAACACTATCAAATCGAAAAAGAAATTGAATAAGGCGGCTAAGCGAACCGTTTCGAAAAAATCGAAAGCGGTAAAAAAGGTTGCCAAAAAATCGGCATCTCGTTCGACTAAGAAAAACGATAAAAAGTCGGCTTTGAATGCCCAGCAATTACTCGAATTAACTGATCGCGGCCGTGAGCGTGGTTATGTTACCGATACCGAGGTGTTGCATTATTTCCCTCACGTCGAAGAAGACGTGACCTTCCTTGATTCAATCTACGCAGCCCTTGAAAAGGCTAATATTAAGGTTATTGAGACGAGTCAACTGATTAGCGTTCCAACTGATAAGGATGAGGTAAGCGAGAAGGAGCTTCGCGCAGCAACTGAGTTTGAGGGCGACATGCCTGACTCTGTTCAGATGTATTTGAAAGAGATTGGTAAGGCGCCGCTCCTAAAAGCTGCGGACGAACGTGACCTTGCAAAGCGTATTCTGACCGGCGACGAAGAGGCACGCAAAAAGTTCATCTCTGCCAACTTGCGACTCGTGGTTTCAATTGCAAAGCGTTACGTTAATCGTAGTGCTAATTTGGGCATCCTTGATTTGATTCAGGAGGGTAATATTGGTCTCTCTCGAGCTGTGGATAAGTTTGACTACAAGCGTGGTTTCAAATTCTCGACGTATGCAACCTGGTGGATTCGTCAGGCGATTACTCGCGCCCTTGCCGATCAAAGCCGTACCATCCGTATTCCCGTGCACATGGTTGAGACCATCTCGAAATATACACAGGTAAAACGCCGTCTAACGCAGGAGCTTGGTCGTGAGCCGCTCGTCGAAGAGATTGCCGTTGAAATGGACATGCCGGTGGATAAGATTCACTACATTCAAAAGATTAGTCAGGATGTGGTGAGCTTGGAATCGCCCGTTGGTGATTCGGACGATGACTCGACGCTTTCCGAGTTTATTAAGGACGATAAGAGTCTTACCCCTTCTCAGGTGGCTAGTCAGACTTTACTTCGTGAAAAGATTAAAGAAATTCTAGTTGACCTTTCTGAGCGCGAGCAAAAAATTCTCGAAATGCGATTTGGTCTGGCTGATGGCGTTACACATACCCTCGAGGAGGTGGGTAAGGAGTTTGGTGTAACCCGTGAACGTATTCGTCAAATTGAAGCGAAGGCGCTTCAGCGTATTCGCGGCCATCTTAAAGCATCAATGCTTGAGGGATACTAAAACTATGATTAAATCTTCGAACACTTTTGTGTCTCAGTTAACGATTGCCGCTTTTGTCGGTCTTGTTTTGTTGCCGTCGGCTTCGGCGGCTGAATATTCTATTGGCGGTGTTAGTCGAAAGGATATCGGCGTCAGTGAGCCAGCTTTTATTGTTTCGAATCCGCTTTATGGCATGATTGATACGGTTCGTGATGTCAAAGAGTCATTTGTTGTCGGTAGATTGGATAAGGTGTCCTCTCGCTTAAAGCTTATCGACCGAAAGGCGGCTGAGTTGATTAAGATGCGTGATATCGCACCAGACAACGCCCGACTCCTAAAGCGTGCTATTAGCGAATATCAGACGGCAATTTATCAGTTTAACGTTGCCGCAAATAAGCTTACGAGCTCCGATTTATTGAATGATGCCGGTGCCGATGCATTCATTGATGCTATCTTGAACTCAACACTCATTCACCTTCGTCTGATTGATGAATTACTGGCTTCGAGTGTTACGACTACCGATGTTGCAATTCTGGGCGATATGTTCGACCACTTTGCCGATACAAGCGTGAAGCTCTTTATCGATGTATTCGGTTTTGATTCCGTGAAGCTTCGTCTGACCGAACGCTCGACTCATGGTCTGGCCGCTGTGCGCGAAGCGGAAATGTTTGGCGTACTTGCTCGGCATGCCGCTGATTTTGGTTATACTACTGCGGCTCAGCAGTTGCTTGGCTTGCGAGCGCAAATTCTTGATTCCTTTGCGAGCGAACTTGGTGCAGTATCGAATACTGGACCTACCGCAAAAATGAGTGCCAGTATCGCCAGTTTTGCTGCAGGCGTGACCCGTTCTGCTGCTCCTGCTGCCACGATTGATGAGTCTGCGTTTGATGATTTTTCTCGACTTGTTGGTGGGCAGGCTGAGCGTATTCAGACCATCTCATATCTGCTTAGTCGTCCAGAGTTGCTTTCAAATCAGCAGCTCGTTAACCTTCGCAATAGCTTATTGATTCAAGTATTCTCAAAGTAGGCATGAGTGTCATGACATCTGAAGAAATACGCAAAATCTTCCTTGAGTATTTTGCTGCTCGCAAACACGCCGTTGTTTCATCGTCTTCCTTGCTCCCAAGTGACCCCTCCGTTCTTATTACAACGGCGGGCATGCAACAGTTTAAGTCGTATTTTACGGGTGAGCTTGATGCTCAGAAGGATTTCGGCAGCCTATCGACCTGTTCGATTCAGAAGTCTTTTCGTACCTCGGATATCGAAGAGACGGGTGATAATACGCACCTGACCTTCTTTGAAATGTTGGGGAATTTTTCGTTTGGCGGCTATTGGAAAAAAGAGGCAATTATCTTCGCCTACGAGTTATTCACGCATCATCTCAAGATGCCAATTTCCTACGTTACTATTTTCAAGGGTTCAGAGACGGTGCCGAAAGATGAAGAGAGTCGGGCAATTTGGCAGTCACTGGGAATCACCGATATCCGTGAGGAGGGCATGGATGATGTTTTCTGGGGTCCAACCGGCACCAGCGGACCCTGCGGTCCGACGACCGAGATTTATTGTAAGAATGCTGAGGGGAAAGATGTTGAAATTTGGAACATCGTTTTTAACCAATTCTTTTATCCCGGTAGCCGCGAAGAGCTTCTGCGCGGTGTTGCGGGAAAAGAGCTCGCTAAGCTGCCGATACAGGGGATTGATACTGGCGCGGGGATGGAGCGAGTAGTGATGACAAAGCAGGGAGTTTCGAGTGTTTACGAGACTGATTTGTTCGCTGATATTATGGCTCGAGTCAGAGATTTTGCACCAGCAGCCCCAGAAAGGGTCCGTCGTATTATCGCTGATCACATTCGTGCAAGCGTTTTCTTAATTGCCGATGGTGTTCGACCTTCAAATAAGGACGCTGGTTATATCTTGCGTCGTCTCATACGGCGTGTGTTGGCACATAAGATTAAGGCTGGAATTCAGGCGGATGTTTTCGCTGCGATTCTTCCGGCAGTACAGCAGAAGTTTGGCGTTACGTATCCGGAGGTGAATAATGCTCAGATTCTAACCGTGCTCCACGAAGAACAAGCCAAATTCGAGAAGGCGGTTGCTGCTGGATTGAATGAGTTGAAAAAACACGCCTCGCTGGATGCCGCTACCGCATTTTCGATTAACTCAACTTTTGGTTTAAACTTTGAGCTTATGCAGGAGATGGCTCCAGAGGCGGCGAAGTCTGTTGACCGACAGGCCTTCGAGGCTGAGGTTAAGAAGCATCAGGAGCTCTCACGGGCTGGTCAGGAAAAGAAATTCGGCGGTCATGGACTCTTACTTGATACTGGTGAGCTTAAGGCAAAGGACGAGGTTGAACTTGTTAAGGTGACTCGGCTCCATACCGCAACACATCTTTTACAAGCAGCACTTCGTCAAGTCTTAGGGACAACGGTGCGCCAAGCTGGGAGCGATATAACCGCAGAAAGGACTCGTTTTGACTTTACTTTTGATCGGAAGGTCACGCCCGAAGAGTTAAAGCAAGTAGAGGCTCTGGTTAATAAGGCTATCGAGCAAGATTTGCCGGTTCGTTTCCATGTGATGCCCAAGAAGGATGCCGAGAAGACTGGAGCGCTTTTCTTCTTTAAGGCAAAGTATGGCGACCCGGTGAAGGTGTATGTTATGGGTGAGTCGATTGATAATTGTTTCAGTAAAGAGTTTTGTGGTGGGCCGCACGTCGAACACACGGCAATGGTGGGGAAGTTTAGGATTGCTAAAGAAGAGGCGGTTGCCGC
>CAZLKS010000042.1:0-1195 GCA_964560145.1 uncultured Candidatus Saccharibacteria bacterium
AGTTTTTTCTTAACTATTCGCTCCTTGCCCTTTGCTATTTGCAGCCAGACTACGTCTGGCTTGGTATACACCGGATAGCTTCCCTGATTTTCTTCAAGTGATTCCGACTTTCCAAGCACGCCCGGAATCTGCCGGCTGACTGCGTCGATAATTATCGCCGCACCAAGTTCGCCGCCCGTAATCACATAATCACCTAGCGAAATCTCCTCGTCGGCAATGTACTCAGCCACGCGCTCATCAACACCCTCGTAGCGGCCACAAATAAAAATGAGTTGCTCGTACTTTGAAAGTCTTTTCGCCTCCTTATTTGTGAATAAGGTTCCGCGAGTACTCAATAAAAGCACTCTTGTTTTTGACCTCTTTTTGCCGTTTGCTCTTTGCCATTTGCTTTTTGCAACTCTGACTGCATCGGCTATCGGCTGGAAAGCCATCACCATCCCCGCTCCTCCACCATAGGGCCGGTCATCAACTTTGCGGTGTTTATCTTTCGAAAAAGCTCGAATGTCGTGCGCCTGAATACTAATTAACTTCTTCTCCTGGGCGCGCTTTAAAATCGACTCCGAGAAGTACGAATCGAGAATCTTGGGGAATATGGTAAGGATATCGAAGCGCATAGCAGTTAATCAGGCAATCGGCTCATCAGTTAATTGGCAATACAATACAATAAAACCCCATATAAAGCAAAGATGGTTCTCTAGCTTAACACTTACTGAGCTACGAAATTTAGTTACAGCGACTTGAGTTGCAGCTTCCCCTGCAAACGCTGCTGTACGGCCACACAGGCCGGCTGACTCTTCTTGTCCATTAAACTTCCCTCGAGCGAAAATGACCCACCATTATTTACCGAAAGCGCCTCCGGATAAGTATCGTTCAAACTACCCGTACTTTTTTGTCGCAGTAGTCCTAGGTAATCAATATACAGATGCTCGGTTCCGTACTGATTTTTTGATTCGCCCAACGATAATCCGGCAGCTTCTACTCTCGTGATAACCTGATCAAGCAGATAGCGTGTGCACTGCTCGTACTCATAATAAGTTGCTGTAGTAATCTTTTGGTCAGAAAACTCAGCCTCGCTAACCGCTACTGCATCTATCATAAACATTCTTATCTCCATAGGTAGCGAATCAATCCATGCCTGAATCTTCTGAAATTCCGCCGCACCTCCACTATTAACCGTTGGGTCGTACTTTTCTGC
>CAZLKS010000042.1:1295-6527 GCA_964560145.1 uncultured Candidatus Saccharibacteria bacterium
TCAAAAACGTATGAATACTCATTCTTTGGAAGCATCGTTTGAACCCCATAAGCATCTCCCGCATACGGAAGAGGCACGCAGAGCATAGCGGTCACATCGACAGACTCTACCGGAGTACGGACAGTAAAAAACCTTACTGTCACGCCTGCGCCCAAAGCCACTAAAGCAAGGGCTAAAATAATTACTATTTTTTTATACATGAATTAATGGTAGCACGAAACCCGCTATAAAACGGGTTCAATCCGAACTGCGCAACCTCAGCGAGAGTTCCCGTTCTGGCATTAGTATTGGAAACTGCGCGCAGGCACGGCGGCCCGGCCTCGTGTTCTGATACACCATGTTTCCTCAGGTAACAGAACACGAGCGCCGTGGCGAGTAGAAAAAAGACGCCGCAGGGGCGTCTTTTTTCACAGTTTCCAATACTAATGCCAGAACGGGAGCTAGAGTCCTAATTCGTCTGCGACCGGTCCCTCAAACTTTTTGACAGGTTGCGGTGCAAAATCATTGTGAGCGTGCGATGGGCTAAACGAACCTCCGGCCTGCGGTGCAGCTGGTAGACGCGGTGCCTGAACATGAGTCGAACCTTCTGGCTCTTCGATTTTCAAATTAACGCGAGCGTTGTTTTTGATACCAACGATACGCAGCAGCGAACGAACGGCCTTTGCCGTGGCACCCTGACGGCCCACAACCTGACCCATATCCTCCTTGTGCACTTGAAGGCGCAAAAGAACACCGAGGTCATCAATCGTACGCTCAATCTTTACATCATCCGGGTGATCCACAATCGACTTAATCAGATATTCAAGAAACTCTTGATCAACGTGTTTTTCTTCCATAATTGAATAACAATCAAAACTGATAATCTATCGACCTTTCTAGTCTTTATATAACTCTCTCAATAGTACCACTACTACTACAGTCTGGTAGTGGAAAAACTACGCAGCCTTAGCGGCAGGAGCAGCAGGAGCCTTATCGGCTTCCTTTTTTTCTGGCTGTTTGTGGTTGGCAACTTTCTTACCTTCGATGACTTTGTTCTGAATGAGCAAGTTCTGCACAGTCGGTGACATCTGAGAGCCAACGCTGAGCCAGTACTTTACGCGGTCAGCCTTCACCTCCACTTTTTTGGAGTGAGGATTGTAGTAACCGATATCTTCAGTGTAGTCACCTTTCAGCTTGCTGCGGCGTTCACCAACAACAAAACGAAAAGCAGCCTGATGCTTCTTACCAATACGTTTTAAACGGATAATAACCATATTTTTTTATTTGCTGACGGAGTTCGGGCAGCTGCGGGAGAGGCCCGCATATCGAAGTTCGAAACAGCAATGCAAAGAATAATAGCGGAAATCCCATAAAACGTCAACGCTAATTAATCAATAACGTAATTAGTCGATTAACCATTAAACCTTAGTCACAATCTCCTCCGCCTGTTCCATTTTAATAGAGAGTAGCTTTGAAATACCGTCGGCACCCATTGTTACACCGTAGAGCACGTTTGCTGCACCCATCGTCGCGCGATTATGAGTAACGATAACGAACTGCGTCTTACCGCCGAAATTTTCAATCAAATTAGCAAAGCGCTTCGTATTGTTTTCATCAAGTGCGGCGTCCACCTCGTCGAGCACCAAAAATGGCGGTGGGCTAACCGAGATGAGAGCAAAGAGCACCGCAATTGAGACCAAGCTGCGCTCTCCTCCAGAAAGCAAATCGAGCCCCTTGATATTTTTACGTGGAATAGAAAGTTCAATCTCCAGTCCAGCCTCCTCCGGCTCTTCCTGCTCCCCCCCTGCGTCATCCTGAGGTAAGCCCGAAGGACCTATTCCACGAGATCCTTCACTTCCCCCCGCCTCGTCTCCACCATCTGCCATTTGCAATTTGTTATTCGCAGCCTGCTCCAGATGCAGCTTCGCCTTACCACCGTTAAACATCAAACGGAAGTAGTTATTAAACTCCTCATTAACTTTAGTGAGCGCCTTCGCGAATTCCGTATGAATACGAACCTTCAAGTCCTTAATAAGACCCTTCAGGTCTTCAGCGGCCTTTTCCAAGTCAGCGATTTGGGCCGACAAAAATGCATACCGCTCCTCCATTTGCTTTGCTTCTTCAATCATCGCCGCATCAATGTCGCCGATACTCGCCAGCTCCCCACGCAGTCTCAAGATTTTCCGCTCAGCTTCGACAAGTCCCTCACTCGACTTGGCACTGAATTCAGAAAGCTTACGCCCATACTGCACCGCCTGATGCTCAAGTTCACCACGCTTCATTGCAATCTTCTCTTTCTCGAAATTAAGACGATTTTTCTGAGTCTCAAGTCCGTTAATTTCACTTTGCTTCGCCTGCACCTCTTCAAAAGCCTTTTTGAAAACTAAATTAAATTCGCGCATCTCCCCCGCCAGCTTCGTCTCTATACCACCAAGCTCAGCCAAATTCTTTTCTAATTGTTCGAGCTCACCGATAAATTTGTCTTTGAGCGTGAGTAATTCCTTGTGGCGACTCACCACTTCTTTATTGCCGGCATCTAAAACACTTTCGATTTTAGCCGACAAATCATTCAGTAGCTTCTTAATCGCACCAATGTCATCGGTCGCAATCGCCGCCGCAACAGCCGCCTTTGTATCCTTAACCACCGCCAAGAGTTCAGCTTCTTTTACCGTCGCCTTTGGACGTGAAAGCAAAAACTCTGCCTCTGCCTCCAAACGTCCAAGCTCTTTTTGAATCGTGCTGCGACGGCTGAGCAAATCCGACTGCTGCTTTTTAAAATCAGTAAAATGCTTGTCTCCTTGGGGCTGTCCCCTTTCCACCTTCGCGAGTTCAGCCTGCAAATGCGAAAGCTCCCGACGCCGCTCTGCAATCTGCTCATCAAAAATCTTTGCTTGGGGTAATAAGTTTTGCTCTTCTTGTGCGAGTTCATACAACTTCGCACCAAAAAAATCCGCCTCAAGAACAGCCAGCTCGGTCTTCACCTGATCGTGTTTCTCAAATCGTGTCGCCTGGCGACGAAGCAGCCTCAAATGCGGCAAAAGCTCCTCGACTAATGCTCGTGCCTTATCAAGATTTAATTTCGTCGACTCAAGTTTATTCTCTGCCTCATGCCGCTTGATTTGATACTGGCGAAGCCCAAGTACCTCCTCGAGCATCACGCGTCGCTCTACTGGAGAGGCTTTGATAAATAAGTCGCTGTTGCCCTGGTTAATTATCAAAAACCCTTTCGTCCCCATGCCCACCTTTGAAAAGAAATCAATGATGTCTTTGAGTCGCACCTCGCCCTCGTTCATGAAGTACTGCGACGTGCCATCGCGACCAACTCGTCGGCGAATGGTCACCTCAGCATAGTCAACTGGAAAAAAGTGACTGCTGTTATCAAACGTTATCTTCGCCTCGGCAAATCCAGCACGCGAACGCGTCAATGTGCCACCATAGATTAAGTTCTCAGATTTTTCAGCACGGATGTTCTTTGCCTCACGCTCACCCAAAATCCAACGCAGTGCGTCGATGATGTTACTCTTGCCACTACCGTTCGGCCCAACGACAGCAGTTACGCCGCTAGGAAATTCCAGCGTAGTTTTATTCGCGAAACTCTTGAAGCCAAAAAGTTCTAGACGTTTTAAATACATTAGAATTGAGAAGGTTGATCAGTTAATCTGTTCGTCGGTTGGTCGGTCAATCGGCTTGCTTGAGCAATACCGAAGGATTGATCAGGGACTCTTTTATTCTATCAGATTATCCGATGAACCGAAAAACAATCATCTTCTCTGAGGCAACCAAGCCGTAACTATGCCAGCGGACGACGTTGGCTTTCGATGACTACGAGTGCAGCTTTTGCAGCCTCTACTTCGCCATCCTGCTTGCTCGGACCAGCGCCCTGTGCAACAAGCTTCTCACCAAAATAAACACCAATCGTAAAAATCTTCTTATGATCCGGTCCCTCGCTCGACAAGACACGATACACTGGCGTAACCTTCAAACTCGCCTGCACCTTTTCCTGTAGCTGGCTCTTGGCGTCAACGTGCAAAGCTTTGCGTATAACATCTTCGAGCCGACTCGTCACCGCCTGATTAATAAACTTCTTAGCGGGAAGATAACCTCCGTCTTGATACACGGCACCAATCAGCGACTCAAGTGCGTTTGCCAAGATAACCTCACGAGCACGACCAGTATCCTTACTCTCGCCACGCGAAAGCAACACCGCACCATCAACGCCGATGCTGCGAGCTACATCTGCCAACATTTGATAGTTCACAAGTGCTGCACGAACGCTTGTCATCCAACCCTCTTCTTTCTCAGCATATCGGTTAAAGAGCTCCTCGGTGATAACGAGCTCTAAGACGGCATCGCCCAAAAATTCAAGTCGCTCATTATGCGGCAACTTCCAATCAGGATGCTCGTTAAGATACGAGCGATGCGTAAGCGCCTCTTTCAACAAGTCTTCGTTCTTAAATTGATAGCCCATCTGAGCTACAAGCTTTGCTTGATCCATATGTTATGATTCCTTATCTTGCGTAACTTTCAATTTACGAGCAACCTTTTCATCAGCGGCAAGCCGACCCTCTTTGACAAGCAGCGTATACACCGAACCTAAAACACCGTTGATAAACTTGCCAGAGTTCGGTCCGCCGTAGTTCTTAGCTATCTCGATTGCTTCATTGATAGCAACGGCAGATGGCACCTCAGTCTTTTCTTCGTATAAAAGCTCAAATAAACCGATACGAAGTGCGTTGCGGTCGATGATGGCGATGTTCTCAACTGGCCACTCCGGTGCCGCCTTCGTAATCATCGCATCGAGCTCGACAATGTTTTTTAAAACACCAACAAGCAGACGCTCAATGAAGCCAGCCTCCTCTTCAAGTCCAGGGCCGAACTCGGCAACATTTCTGGCCACCACTTCATGTGGATCACTCACGCGACCAAAAAAGTCCCATTCATAGAGAGATTGCAAAACTATTGAACGTGCGAGCTGACGGGAGGCCATGGTGATTATATTGTACGTGAGATTCATTAAAACGAAAACAGGGCCTTTGCCCTGAGTTCGTAAATACTATTTCGCTTTCTTGTAAACACCGCAGGTTGGGCAGGCTTTGTGCGGTAACATTGGCCCTTTGCAACCAACGCAAACAGCAAGATTGGTCGGCTTCAGCGCCAAGTGAGAACGGCGGCGGCGGACTTTCGAACGGCTTAAGTGTTTTGGAGGTAGTGCACCCATAAGAGTAATCGCTAATAATGCTAATGTAAGAGGTA
>CAZLKS010000043.1:0-6237 GCA_964560145.1 uncultured Candidatus Saccharibacteria bacterium
CAGGCAGGTTCTGAGGTGTCCGCACTGCTTGGCCGTATGTCTTCAGCTGTGGGTTACCAGCCAACTCTCGCCAGTGAAATGGGTGAAATGCAGGAGCGTATTACCTCAACCAAAGACGGCTCTATTACCGCTGTGGAGGCCATTTACGTGCCAGCCGACGACATTACCGACCCAGCTCCAGCCACGACCTTTACGCACTTGGATGGTACCGTCGTTTTGAGCCGTGCTTTGACTGAGCTTGGTATTTATCCAGCCGTGGACCCACTGTCTTCAACCTCAACCGCTCTTAACGCCAATATTATCGGCAAGGACCACTATGAGACTGCCGAGCGTGTTCGTCAGATTCTTCAGCGTTATGACGAGCTTCAGGACATCATCGCCATTCTTGGTATGGAAGAGCTTTCCGAAGAGGACAAGAAGATTGTTACCCGTGCTCGTAAAGTTCAGCGTTTTCTTTCACAGCCGTTCTTCGTCGCCGAACAGTTCACCGGTACTCCAGGTCAGTACGTGCCACTTTCTGAAACCATTCGTGGTTTTAAGGAAATCTTGGATGGTAAACACGACGATAAGCCGGAGATGGCGTTCTACATGAAGGGAGGAATTGATGAGGTTAAGTAATCGCTACTCTCCCGTTGTCATCCTGACGTACTCGGAAGGATCTGTTCTCGAAAAGAGATCCTTCGACAAGCTCAGGATGACAGAGGGGAGTGAAAAGCCAAGCAAAACACTATGCATCTAAAAATCTACACAATGCGTCGCACGGTCTACGAAGGCGAAACCGCCCGCGTGACTTTGCCTACGCAGGTTGGTGAGGTGACCATTCTTGACCACCACGAGCCATACGTGACTATTTTGGAAAAGGGTAGTCTGCGTTACGAAGTTCCAGTTACTGCCGAGCTCCCAAGTGGTGAAAAGGGTGCCACCCGCAAAGAAGAAAAAAATTTGCCAATCAAGGGCGGTTTCCTCGAGGTTCGTGAAGGTAACGAATTGCGAATTTTGGCCGACGAGTAAGGCTTACTGCTGTTGCAGAAGCGTTGCCGCGGTTGATTCGAGTGTTCGAGTGGATAGCCGACCGGCGTCGGTGGTGCTGGCACTTGCCGTGATGCTGATGTGAAGCGCTGTGCTGCTGCCTTCGCGGATATCGACAAACGTAAGATTATCGATTGATATTTTTGCTGAAGATAGTTGGCTGACGCTCGAACCATCAGCACCAATTTCCGTGAGTGTTATCTTTTTGGCAAGTGAGTCGTAGGCAACATTTTTCTGAGTTGGAGGAATGGTAGTTAGGTCAGTTGTGATAACGATATGGCTTGAGTCGATGATTTCGTATTCAACCGAGCTTTGAATATATCGCCGTATGGTTGACATAAGGAAACTGAGTTCTTGTGTTACTTGAGCTGAGGAACTCTGTTGTCCCTGAATACGAGTTGTCGTAATAAGGATGCCGGCGAATAAGCCGATTACGACAGCGGTAAGACCCATATAAATCATGAGCTCTATCAAGGTGAAACCAGCCTGCAGGAGAGTTGGTAGTTTGTCGTGAGTAGTTGGTAGTTTGAATCGCATTGCAGTAATTGTATCATGCCGTTTCACTACTCACTACCAACTATTAACTACTCACTGTCTCAACTTATACCGCTGTTGGGTCAAATAGCAGTATTGAAATAGTTTTGGTAATAATTTTGATGTCCAAGGCAAGCGATTGATTTCTGGTGTAGTAGCTATCGAGCTCAAGCTCCTTCTTGAACGAAAGCTTGCTGGCGCCCGATACCTGCGACAAGCCTGTTACGCCACCCTTTTCGTTTGCTAAAAATGCGTATTCGACGGGGTAGGCAGCAACCTCCTCTGGTTCGTGCGGGCGTGGACCGACGAGCGAGAGCTCGCCTTTGAGTACGTTGATGAATTGGGGAACTTCGTCTAGTCGGGTTGCACGAATGATTCTACCGACAGCGGTGACTCGCGGGTCTTTTTTGATTTTAAAGAAGGGACCATCAGCACGTTCGTTGAGATGTGTTAAGGATTTCTTTTCGTGCTCCGCCCCCACTTTCATCGAACGGAATTTATAGAGCTGAATCGTTCGTCCACGAGAGACACGGGGTAGGGCAATGAGAATGGGCCCATGACTATCCAGCTTAATGGCCGGACCGATGATGAGGTAGAGGAGGCTGAACAGTCCGAGGCCGACGAGGGCGCCGATAAGGTCAAGTATTCTTTTGGTTACGTGGTATGAGCTGCCTGACATACGAATGAAGTAATGGTAGCATGAGATGAATGAAAATCGCACTTGTTCATGATTATTTAAATCAGGTTGGCGGAGGAGAGCGGGTTCTTCAACAGCTGATGAAGATGTTTCCCGAGGCACCGATTTATACGTTGCTCTACGATAAGCGGAAGACTTTTGGTGCCTACGAGGGCGTCGCTGGTAGCGGGACAAGCCGGGTGAGGGGCACGAGCTTCCTTGATTTTCAGTTTGCTCGGGATCATCACCGACTTTTCATCCCATTTATGCCTATGGCAGCACGCCGCATGAATCTTGGTAGCGAGTACGACCTCATCATCTCGAGCAGTGCCGGATTTGCGAAGGGGATTTCATACGACCGCACGAAAACTAAGCACCTCTGCTATGTGCACACGCCACTTCGATACGCATGGGAAACTGAAACCTACTTTGGACATTCTTTTCGTGCGCAGTTATTTAATTTCATTTTCTCACCGGCTTTTGCGTATGTTCGACGATTTGACTATCTGGCTGGTCAGTCACCCGACAAGCTCATCGCTAACACCGAGTACATCGCTCGCAAGGTCCGAGAGTATTATGACCGTGAAGCCGAGGTTGTGTATCCAGGCGTAGACACTACGAAGTTTTTTTATGAGCCCATCCTGTCTTCTGCCTCATCTGACGAACAAGAGGGGTACTACCTCGTTGTCGGAAGACTCTTGCGCTACAAGCGTTTTGATTTGGTTATTGATGCTTTTAACAAGAATGGACTGCCACTTAAGATTGTTGGCGGAGGTGATCAATACGAGGCACTTAAGAAGAGAATCGTATCCGATAAGATTGAAATGGTTGGATACGTTGAAAAAGACGAAGAGCTTCGTCGGCTTTATAACCAAGCTAAAGGGTTTATTATGGCCAACGAAGAGGATTTTGGCTTAGTGACAGCAGAGGCACAGGCCTGCGGTACGCCAGTGATTGCATATGGTGCCGGTGGTTCGCTTGAGATTATTGAGCCGCGTGTTACAGGAATACTTTTCCATGAGCAGACGGTTGAATCGCTTGCGGAGGCGATTGAGATTTTTGAAAGAACGCGGTTTGATAGAAAAGATATTGCGGAAAGGGCCAAACGATTCAGCGTGGAGAATTTCGAAAAAGGAATTCGGGGTGCAGTTGATGGGCTATCGGTGATAGCGGATAGTTAGGGAAAAGAGCAGACCCCGACGCGTTGAGCACGTCGGGGTGCTCGTTGGTCGGGGTCGGGCGGGGGAGTTGCGGTTCAGCTACTCAGCATTTCTCTGAGTGAGAAGAAGAGTGCCTGATCTGCTTCCTCGTGTGGCTGGTCGCCACAGGTGCAGGCGATCTCGCTCGGGATGAGAACGACGCGCCACCGCTTGTCGATGCGTCGTCCATCTTGATCGAAGAGCAGCTTGGAAGACAGCTTGTCTTCGATTGTCTTCGCCGTCACGATGTCCGGGCAGAAGATGAGTACCTGATGTGCCTCCGTCGGCTCATCACTCGTGCGACCGCGTAGGGACATCGGGCCCCTATGGAGCACCCGCATCGCCGCTCGGCCAGATGGCAGCTCGGGAAGCTGGTCCGATCCCGTAACTAGCACTAGTTGAATCATCATCAGCACCTCCTGTATAAACACCCTAGGTTTTCGCGAGTATTTAGTCAAATACTTGCGTTTTTTCTAAATTGGTGTATACTATCTCTATTCTGTGAATCCCTCACGCCTTGAGGATCGCATAGAAGTCCCTAACTAAATACAAATCGAGGCGCACGAGATTTGTATTTTCGCGCGCCATCTATTTGAAGGCGCGTTTTGTTTTTTACGAAGTAAGAAACATATCTGCGTAGTCTCAGCGAAGCAAGCGTACTCAATTATATAAATAACTAATTACTTATTATGTCAGAAGACAAAAAGAAGAACGCAGTTGTCAGTGAGGAGGCGGTGGAGCCGCAGCAGCCAGTTAACCCAGCCGAATTAGCCTTGTATGAAGAGATGGCTAAGAACGGTGTTTTGTTTGGTCGCCGCCGCAGCCGAACGAACCCGAAGATGAAGCCGTACATCCACACGACCCGCAGTGGCTTCGAAGTCATTGACTTGCAGCAGACCGTCGCCGGTATCGAAAAGGCCCAGGCTTTCCTGAAAGAGGTGGTCAAGAAGGGTCAGCTTTTGCTCGTTGCCGCAACGACTCCCGCCGGTGAAGCTCCTGCTACGAAGCTGGCAAACGACTACGGTCTTCCGTACGTTACTCTTCGTTGGCTTGGAGGAACCCTCTCGAACTTTGAGGTCATGAGTAAGCGTATTGCTCATTTGATTGCTCGCAAGGCCGACAAGGCTGCTGGCCGTCTTGATAAGTACACGAAAAAGGAGCGTGTCGTCATCGACAAAGAAATCGAGCGCTTGACCAAGCTCTTCGGTGGACTCGAGAAGATGAGTATGCTTCCTGGAGCTATCTTGGTTATTGGTGCTGAGCAGCACCGCACTGCTATCCGCGAGGCAAACCGAATGCGTATTCCAGTTATCGCCATTGCTAGTACCGATACGAATCCCGCCGGAATCGACTACTTAATTCCTGCAAACGATGGCAGTATTCTCTCTATTGAGTATGTTTTGAATAAACTTCGTGCTGCAATCAACGAAGGTATAAAGGAAAAGACTGCCGCCCCAGCAGTAGCGAAAGCCGTAAAGTCCGAAGCCAAGAAAGCTTAAGAATCAGCACCCAGCGGCTGAATTCAATAGAACGTGTTTTTTTGGTATACTAGTAGCATCAACGACTATTAATCAATCAACTATCTATGAGTCTTGCAGATGTATCGAAGCTTCGTGAAGAAACGGGTGCCGGCATGATGGATGTTAAGCGTGCGCTCGATAGTGTTGGTGGTGACTATGAAAAGGCAAAGGCAGCGCTGCTCGCTTCTGGTCTTGCGAAAGCCGAGAAGAAGGGTGATCGCGTTGCTGGCGCCGGTTACCTTGAAGCATACGTGCACGGTGGCAGAATCGGCGTATTACTAGAGATATTCGCCGAGACCGACTTCGTGACTCGTTCGGAGGATTTCCGTGCTGCTGCTCACAACGTTGCAATGCAGATTTCTGCAACTGCACCTGAGTCACCAGAGCAATTGTTATCTCAGCCTTATCTTCGTGATGAATCAATCACTGTCGAGCAGTATCTGAAGACTATTGTTGCTAAGCTCGGTGAAAACATTAAGGTGAGCCGCTTTACACGGTATCAGCTGTAGGGCAATCGCGAATTCGCCAGTTGGCGAACGAATTAGTTTTCTGATTAGCAAGTATTAGTGATTACTCTCCATGTACAATTTCACCGTTCAAATAATTCTCGTTACCAGCCTTGCAGTAATGATTTATTTACTGGCGCGGGCTTTGCCACGGGTGAGTGATGCCGAGGATGGTGCGGTCGCGGGCTTTTTTGATCGTTTGGTTGATAAGTTGCCACTTGAACGCATCGATATTACGATTAGCGCGGTACTTGAGAAGGCACTTCGTAAGTCAAAGATTCTGGTGCTTAAGCTTGATAACGCCATTAACGACTATATTGAACAGATTCGTAAACACTCACCAGCGGTGAAAGCGAGTCAACAGGTGAACTTAAAAGAAAAGATGGAGGCACTGCAGGAGGATTCAAAAAACACCCGTTAGGGTGTTTTTTGTTCGCTTGAGTGACTATCTTCGCTTTCCTCCTTTATCCGTACTTGATTGAGATAGTCGAAATCTTCCGGCGTAACGCGCAATTTTGCTATTGGCGTAACTGACACTCGACTAATGAATTCATCGATAGGATACCCCTCATTATTCGTACCTTGCTCAAAGGCCTTCTTCGGAAGAATGTAAATGACCCCGTCAGACCATGGATGCGAATCGAGAACGCTCTGACTGCTTACAGCAAAGCTATATGTTTTTTTGCCTTCTTGTTCCGAGTATCCACTTTCGGTTCGTCCCTTCATTTTTTTCCGGTCTCGAATTGCGTAAAAGATAGGTAGGACGCTATCAC
>CAZLKS010000044.1:0-6013 GCA_964560145.1 uncultured Candidatus Saccharibacteria bacterium
TTCAGGGCGCACCTGCATCGTACTCGCAAACCAATCCGATACGGTTTTAAACGAAGGATCGGGTGAAGACAAGCCCTCATCGAGATTTAGCAGTTGACTGAGTGTGTGTCGGATAAGGCGTTTATCAATTTCATCGCTCTGAATATCCGGAGCGAATCTATCCACGATTATCTTGATGTTTGCAGGTGTTCGCGTACTCACCCATTGGCCTAGAACCTGATTAAACAATTGTGCACCTAGGTGCTTACGCGGCAGATTGTAGTGAGTCTGAATTACGTCTATTTGCTCTTGAACCCCTGGATCGAGAAGGCCGTCACCATTCGCGATAAGTGTTTTGCAGGCATTATAAGCTTCGCGAGTCACGAGTTCGCGTGATAACTCGAAGGATTTTACAAGGGGGTCGGCAGCGGCAGCTCCTTCGAGAGAAAGGGTCTGCTGAAACATCTTAGCGCAGGCAATTTGCATTGCGGGTAGTTTTCCAATTTCGCTCAGCTTAATGCCAAAATTATTCGCATATTCGGCAACAATGCTTAGAAATTCGTTTTTTTCGTCAGAATTGACACTTTGCGCCGGAAACTCGGGAGTAATAGCACTGAGCATTTGCAGCGCTTTTTCCCGACACCGATTGTCGCCAAAAATGGAGCCATGAGCATCAAATGTGCGAATCGCCCCAAGGAGAGCGCTTGCCTGTTTACGATAGCTTACGAGACCAAGTGACCGTTCAGCCGCTGTTTTAATGCGACGCTGAAACTCAGCTGTTGCGAAGAGCTGTTTGGGAACCGATGCGGCTACTGCCAACGTTTGGAACTTCTCAAGATCGTTTACTCCTACGGCTTCGTGACTAAGTGCAGCCAAGATTGCTCGGTAAACCTTTTGAGCGATTGGCTGTTCTATGGTGCGTGAGTCAGACTCCTCGGCTCCGGTAGCAAAAACATCTCGTATATCCTCAGGTTGAGTTCTTGTATCGAGTCGTGTAGTTCGCTGAAGTTCAATCCTATGTTGAGGAAACGTTTTTAGGAACTCGTTTATTTCATCGGTACAAAGACTAACCGATGAACGATTCCACTTCTCCGTGGGTGCCAAACTTTCTCTAAGAAGATTATCAGACATCCTGTGCAGAATAAGTAGTTCGCGCTCTTTGAGCTCAGGGACCTTATCGCGACTCAATAGCTGTTTGTCGATAAATGCAATAAGTGCGAGGTGGTCACTGCGGGGATCTTTGCCGACTACGCCTTTTTTGAGCTCCAATCGAACACCTTTGATGACGGCGGCTTCTCGCTCCGCTGGGGCAATTTCTTTTTCAATAACGCCACTAAATTGCGCAAAAATTTCGTCGGCGGCCGAAGTATTATGCTTACTTAGCGCGGCTAAGTAGCCTTCAGTTGCTACGCCTGCAAGCTCGCTACCAATTTCGAGCCCGAGTGATTCAGCGAGTTTTAGAACAGTCTTCGGTGAACCCTTTCGAAAACTATCAACTGCTAATTCCCGAAAAGCGCTCAAAGAAGTTTCGGATGTTGCCACATGTATGCCCAAACTTGAGATCATTTTCCTTAATTCTGATGCGCGATTCTCCAGGTTGAAGTCAAACGAAAAGATATCTTTGAGTGAAGCAGTAATGAGGCTTTTTTGAACTTCAGCATTACCAAGAACCGCTTCTCTTATGTGCGAATCTTTGATTAAACGGATAGACTCTATCACTGCAGTCGCCGAACGTCCCAAGATATAGCTCTTATTCTTGTTAGTGAGACTTTGAGTGATTACGTCAACGACATGTTGAGAGGTCTCGCTGTCTGCGCTCTCTGGGGAATCATTAAGTACGGCAACAGCCTCTGCGATTTTGTCGCGGCTTAGCTCATCAAAAGCCTCCCTAATAACCCGAATTGTTTTGGTGGATGGCTGATTAACAAGAACATCCGGTTCATTGCCGGCGGATTTCTCTGGCGATTTACTAAGCCACTTAATCATGTAAGAACTAAGCAATCTCGGTCAGATTGCCGCAATATTTTTGAAGCACTTGAGGCACACGAATGGTTCCCTCCTTAGTTTGGTTGTTTTCGATGATGGCAATTAGGGTGCGACTCACTGCAAATGCAGTAGCATCGTTCATGTGAACGTAGACACTGGTACCGTTTTCCATTCTGACTTTTGTGCCGAGGCGTCGTGATTGATAATCAGTCATTAAGTCGGCACTGTGGGTTTCACGATATTTATTTTGTCCTGGCATCCACATTTCAAGGTCGAATTGTCGAGCGTCTGGGCTACCGGTGTCACCAGCACAGTTGTATACGACTCGATACGGAATACCGAGCTGCTGAGTCATATACTCCTGAATAGCAACCAAGAAGTTTTGCTCACGAATTGAGTCTTCGGGCTTAGTGAACGACTCCATTTCTAATTTATCGAACTGATGCATACGTAAAATGCCGTGCGTATCCTTTCCCGCAGCACCCGCTTCACGACGGAAGCTCGTTGAGTAGCCGAGGTAGCGAATCGGCAAAACATCGGCCGGAATAACTTCGTCCATATACATGGAACCAAGGGTATGTTCGGCGCTACCAATCAAATATAAGTCATCAGCAGGCATGTGATATCGCTCATCCTTTGTTTCGGGAGAAAGACGGGCCATTCGAGTATAGGCCTCAGGCTTAATCATTACCGGAGGAAAAATCGGCGTGAAAACTTTATCGGAAACGCCAGCCTTTGCAGCAAGTGGCTTAATAATTTCAGAATCAGTAAGTGAATCAAAAACAAAGTGCAGAATCGCCAGCTGCAGTCGAGCAAGTCCCCCTTTGATATAAGTAAAACGCGCACCAGAGACCTTTGCTGCTCGCTCGTTATCGATGATGCCTAGTTTTTCGCCGAGAGCCATGTGATCGAGCGGTGTAAAATCAAAGGTCGTGGGTTCACCCCAGACACGCAAAACCTTGTTTTCGTTTTCATCCCGTCCCTCAGGAACGTCATCGGCGAGCACATTCGGAATTGATAAGGCGATTTCGTGCCGTTTCTTTTCGAGGCTTTCGAGCGCAGACTGGAGTACCCCTAGTTGTTCCTTGAGATTTTTTGCTTCATCAATTTTCCGCTCCATGCCGAGCCTTTTTTGTTCGGCCCGCATTGACTCACTTTTTGCTATTAGCTCGCGCCATTCCTTATCTACAGTTAGGAAATCGTCAATAACACCGGTGCTTTTATTCCGCTTCTTCATTGAGACACGAAAAATATCGGGGTTGGTACGTAAGAGTTCTATATCAATCATATACAGTAATTTATTAGTGTTAGTTATCGTGGATGGTTCAGCTCAGGAACGCAAAATGCGATTATGAAACAAATCGGGTTTATATGGTGACAGTACTATTATTTTAGGCTTTTTGGGGGCTTTTTGGAAGCCTCGCGACTCTGGGTCTTCATCAGGCGATTCATCGGGGTACATCTTCTCAAGATACTTCTCGAGACTGTGGCGAAGCTCATCCTGATCATAACCAAGGGCGATAACGTCGGGCTTGCATCGTTTAAGTATCTTCCAGCTATTAATCTGCTCATCACCGATGAGCACGTCGTCGGCTATTCGTTCCGCCTTTATCAGAGAAATTCTTTTCGCACTCGAATTTTTAGGTTTTGCAAACTTGAGCTCGGTCGCTACTTCGTCCGGAGCAACGGCGACAACAAGAAAAGTACCGTGCGTTTTTGCTTCGCGGAGCATAGCTCGGTGACCGTCATGAATGCCGTCAAATGTGCCAAAAACGAGTACTTTTGACATAGGTATATCCTATCACCTTCCGGGTTTTGACAAAATGTCGGTACGGAGTAGGATTGTTTCTAGTACATTCGAGACTATTTTTGTGTGGCGGGGCGCTGCACAAGGATGTCTCTGGGGAGGATGAATTGAGTTACTTCGTACTCGGAGTGGTCATCGTGGGGCTGGTGTGGCTCGTCGTGAAGTACGGTCGAAGCACCGGTCGTGGTCTTCCTGACGCTGCGACACGCAAGGACGGGAGCTACGCACAGCTCGGCACCGGGGACGCACTCGGTGCAGGCGAAGAGGCACGGGCGAATGGTGCCCGCAGGTATCGCCACGGTACACCGAAGTAGAGTTTCGCGTCTTTCTTGGCGCTGGTCCATCTCGGACCGGCGCCTTGCACTTTTATGGAGTAAAAAATTACTTTCCGGTTGTTCCGAAAGCGCCGCGGTTTTTATCTGGCATTGTATCCATCTCCTCCCAACTCCAGTCGCTCACTTTAATAAAAGTACCCTGGATAAGGCGGTCGCCTTTTTCTACGGTCACCGTTTCATGCGTAAAGTTATAGACAACGCCTTTTAACTCATCACCATTACCAGAAAAATCCGGGTCAATAATGCCGATTCCATTTGCCAGCATCAGTCCCCGCTTATGCATCGAACTGCGAGCTGCCAGCAGTAAAAAGTATCCGTCTGGTGTGGCAATGACGTTATTAAGCGGCACGTAGGCAATGCCTCCAGCCGGAATAGCTGTCGTCTCCCGTACATACAAATCAAAAGCCGCCGCTCGGTCGGTGTGCGCTTTGGGTAGCGACAGCTCTTTATCTAAACGCTTTATTTTAATTTTCATGATATTAATTGTCTTTTCGAGTACTCGCAAAGACAGGGAGGAAGGCTGAAACTACCAGTTATTGTACAAAATACTTCTTCTTAATCTCTTCATCAATCGCTTCCTGTGCAGCTGATGCCTTTTTTTGTGCAACTTTTTTCATTGCTTCAAGTTCTTCAGATGTCATTTTTGCCAGGATTTTCGAACGGTCGAGCAGGTATTCGCGCATGTTTCTTTCGGGATTTTCGAGTACCTCCTCTAAAAGTACGGCGATTATCTGCCCTATAAGGCGTCCGGCGGGCACCTTGAGCCACTTCATCAGGTCTTCTCCGTTCACTTTCAGCATTTTGGCACTAATCGGGTCGGTTTTAACCTTCTCAAGCATGGCAAGAAGGTAGCGCAAGCGGTACGGCTGCGCCTTAGGAACGCCGCTTCCAATCCGGTCGGCTTCGCGCACCTTGATGAGCGAATCGATGTTTTCGGGGCCAACACGGGCCAGTAGACGACGCACGCCAGCAAGAGTCACCACCTCTGGGTCGTACACAAACATGTGTTCATGCACCATCAAAGTGACCTCTTCGATTATCTCGTTTGAGAAGTGCAGACGCTGGAGCATTTTTCGTGCGATACGGGCACCAATCACCTGGTGATTATAGAACGTCCAATCGCCCTTTTCCCCATTTCTTATTTTTGAACCGCGAGGGTCCTTTTTCCAGGCGCGAGTTGCCGGCTTACCGACATCGTGGAGCAGAGCTGCAATACGAACCGCCAGCGAATGATTTTTGCTAACCGAGTACTCGAGTGATTTTAGGTTGTGGGTATACACATCATAGATATGATGCATATTTTGCTCGCAGCCAACACCCTCAAGTAGTTCTGGTAGAACGTATTGCAACAGTCCGGTCGTCCTCATTATTTCTATTCCTTCAGCTGCACGCGAGGTAATCAGCATCTTTACTAGTTCGTCGCGGATGCGCTCGGCAGCAATGTGCTCCAGCAGTTTCGCCTCGGCCTTCAGTGCTGCCATCGTTTCTTTCTCTATCCGAAATCCAAGCTGGGCATGAAAACGGACTGCGCGCATAAGTCGAAGAGCATCCTCGCGGAATCGCTCGCCTGCGTCGCCAACAGCACGAATAATGCCATCGCTTAGGTCAGCTCGGCCCTCAAAGGGATCTATAATGTCCGGCGAATAGCTATTTGCCAAATCCAGGGCAAGTGCGTTAACCGTGAAATCACGTCGTGCTAAATCCTCTTTGATGTCGGTCACGAACTTCACCTCATCCGGTCGGCGTTTGTCTGAATACTTTCCCTCAGTTCGAAACGTAGTCACTTCGATAACCTTACAGGTTGGATCAGTACTCTGAGTCTTCACACCGACAGTGCCGAAACTGTTTTCGTAGACGCTGTCGGGAAACAATAAATGCACCTGCTCCGGTAAGGCATCGGTCGCAA
>CAZLKS010000045.1:0-5893 GCA_964560145.1 uncultured Candidatus Saccharibacteria bacterium
AGCTTCTGTTGCAATACTACATCTGTTTATCGAAAAAAGCACATGAATTTAATGTAATCCATTAACAGCATTTATCCTCTAAAAACACATTACGCAAAGGGAAATTCACCAAGCCATTAATGAAAACCATGCTTTGCTTTATCAACATCACAGAATGTACATAGCATATCGTCCCGTTAAAAAATCAGGTAGAAGATAAAAACTGGCAAGACATATACCTTCCAAGCAGGAAGGCAGTGGATGTGTATTTGAAATTAACGATCATTGCTGACGTGCTGACCGCCTCATTTAAAGAGGGAGGATGATAGAGTGCCCAATTTGCGGTGCAGCGGAACTGACTCACGACACCCGAGACAGTCCTTTCATCCACAAAGGAAAATCCACCATCATTGCATCAGTGGCGGGTAACTTCTGCCCAGCCTGCGCAGAATCCATCCTGGCTGCCAGCGAATCAGAACGTGTCATGCACGAATTCCAGATCCTCTGCCAACCCTAGTGAGATTGCTCAAGGTGCTAGATCGCCATCCTGAATTACGGAATGAGATTAGGGCAGCTTAATATCAATTGATTTGATTACACAAACAGGAAATTTTGTGCTGGTTACATTTAATTAGCATAAGAGTCAGATGGAGGAGGAAGTGGTGGCGTCCAACCATCTAACAAACTCACCACTCTTTCCTTCATTTGCTGAAAAAGAGTGCAAAAAGCAGGATCTTCAAATAACCCCTTCGTTGCTTGACGCCAAGTCAAATCAATCTTCCAGTTATAAAGCGTTTCCTTACTTAAATAAGGTGCTCCAACTCTAATCATATCAATATAAGAAAACGCCAACTCTCTATCTACATTGTGTGCAGCTTTAAAAAATCCATCAATAAAATAGCCCCCTATAAAATCTGAAAATTGACTATGAATTAATGGCTCTCGATCTTTTTCAGGGATAAGTGCTAATAGTTCGGCACACGCATTCATGCAATTAAACCGATTAAAGTCATTGAAACTTTTGTCTTGACGCAAATGATTATAGTGATTGATTGCTTCAAGCACGTTAGTTGAGCGCCATCTTAGTAGTGGCTTTACTCCATTTAGCAAAGTCTTCAGTTCCGTCTTCATTGTCTTAAATTCAGCATAAAAAGCAAGATCCTCATGGCATAACATTTGATAGCCTGATGCCCTAATACCTAGAGCATGTCCACGACCGCCATTAGTTCTTATCCCATGCAACAAATTGTACTGCGCATCATTTCCCATACTCGGCGCTATTTCTCTGATGAGAGCGCAACAAGAAAGCGCCAATGCTTTATCCTTGTTATGTAAAGCCTGAGTAAGCCTTGTACTTAAAGCAGACTCTAGCCGAACATAACCATCAAATTTTGGCTCCCAAATACCCCACCTAGAAGCAAGCCATTTTGCCCGTTGTTCTTTCGACATTAGCACCAATTGATCAACCTCTGCCAACATCAAATCGTTCATACTAGTTATGAAAGAAACAAAACGTGAATAAGACCGAGAGTCACTTCGCCAAGCAGTCAACTCATCTTCCACTAACAATAATTTCCTACCATAAACTTCAGTAGAATAAGACAACGAGTCTTTATTATTCGCTATATCTTGCGCTTGAGAACGGCTGAGTTGCCGACGAGCATAGTATGCTTTTACGGACTCTATACGCATGTCAAGGATTGGGAGATCAACACCAATAGACAATTTTTCACGACACTTACGCTTTTCTTGTTCGCTCCCCCCTAACCCTGCAACGATTAGTTCTGCACTAGCTAAGTTAACAATACTTAGCGGCAATCTTACTATGAGAGAAATCAAGGGCACTGTCCCCACAAGACATGCTGTCAATCCCATAACCAAATTAAAGGCACTATGCTGAGAAATTTTGCAAAATAATTCAATAGGGCCATCAATGAAAATGCTAGCAGCACCCGCCACAATCAGACCAACAGGCAATATAACTATTGCAGGAATCCCGGAAATTAGGACACCAGCCCCACCTGCCGTGACTCCAACACCATACAGCGCCCCCCCCACTCCAACAGCAGACATTCTCATAGAAAATGTTGCCATATCACAAAGAAAACGCCCTAAATCCCGTTCAGATGCATTTTTAATATTTGTCTGAACTTCAAGAACGGATGTTACAACACCTGACGTAGCCGGCACTGCGCTAAGAGCATTTAGCCTCACCGAAGGCAAACCATCAAACAATTCCTGCATCCGGTCAGTAAACCACGCCACCTCAGTACACAACCGCGGATTAGCACCACGCTCAACTAAAAAATGGGCAAAATCATAATCCATCTCTTTGAAGGCCAAGTCCAACAACCTAATTTCTTGATGATCAATCGCCTCAATAGGATCATTGGCATCAAATCCTTGACGCACCAAATCCGTCGCTATCGTTTGTTTCTTTTTCGTATCGATTTCATAAGAACGCAAAGCACGTAACTGCTGCAGTGCAGCCGCTTTATGTTCTTCCATAGTTGGCACTACCGTTGGTACATTAAGAGTTGGCGTGGCACCACTTCCTCTGGAACTTAAACATCCAAACATAGTATTTTCCTCATGATTAAACCCTGACCTATCCATGTACAAACTAGACGATTAGTGTAGTTGACGACGGATTAAAAGTATTGATGCAACGCCAATGTCATTAAAAAAGCCACATCAAAATCCATTGATGTGGCTTGTAAACAGTTGGATAAGAACACGGCAAACCGATCCATTACCTTAGAAAGTATCGTTCATTGTTACTCGAACTCCCATCAAGAAACCAGCATGTCCTTATGCACGCCACACCAGGTAACCACCAACAGCAAAAGCAACAACAGCAGCACCTGCTACACCCACGAAGGGTGTTGTCCAAGATTCAGAAGTATTTGTTCCCATCACACCAGGTGACATAACGCCATTCTCTGGCCCCGAAAACTCACTATCACCTATACTTTCCTCATCGAATACACTACTTAGAGTAATATCACTATATGCATCAGCACCATCGATGCTCTGTACAGCCGCAGCAGTACGCTCAGTATATAAGCTGTCTGCACTCATTAAATCACTTTGTGGTAGATTAAATGCCACTCTTAAATCGTCTGGAAATTGCTTATACTCAAGCGATTCACTAAATACCCCATTATCGGCGCCACTCCGCAATTGACCTTGAGCATCTGCGTCGATAGGGCGAGGAAAATGACTTAATACCATCGCAAGCAATTGCGGATCCTTACTGAATCTATCATCGTTAATAAGGCTCGCAAGCACAAGTTGAGAAGCACGAGAATTAAAATACTTTAAAAAAATAGCGACGCCAGGTTTATCTTTAAAACGCCGACCCAACAACAGTTCCACTAGAAGATCCGCGTTTGCGTCGAGTAATGTTTTTTGATCTATCTCAGATAATGCTGGAATACGTTCGTCTGATGCTAGTGCACGGAAAACATCCGAATTCAAAAGCCTCTTCCGCCTCCGTATTATCGCTGTCAATAATATCTTCTGCACCTCACCAGAATTATAAAATTCTTCTTTCCGAGCGTCAGGTAATTTACGAAGCTCCGCGAGCGCGGAAAGATAAGGAGTCAAAGAATAACCCCACGGACCTTTGCTGATTCTTTTAGCTAAATCGACATTCGGGTTTACCTTTGTAGGATGACTTAGGAAATTGAATCCTGTGACAAACATTTACACTCCTTTGTATATATAAAAGGCCCGCCGATATAAGCCGAATTGCTTGATTTTGTGCGAATCAATGCTCAGTCGAATCATGGGGATCCCCTACCATGTAAGGAGGAGTCCATCCTTTCAATGACGCCTTCAGCGCTTTGAATTTTTCATAAAACAACGCATCATTAAGACACAATCTGTGATAGCCCCACATACTCGGCCGAGGATTAAAGTAAGAAGTATGACCGAGACCACCAGCCACATATATAGAGCTCAGCATACAATAACGCCCTGCAGGAGTCCAATGTGGCTTCATTCTATCAATAATGGCACAGTAAGAAAGGACCCGGGCTTTAACGTGTTCGGGGTCAACATCGTCTTTTAAAGCGCTTTTAAAATCCTCTCTCAACCCCTCTCGTATTGCCTTTTGCAATCCCTTATACACAAGTTCCCTATCTTCCCAGGTTGTCGTGAAGATCCTTTCGCATAAAGCAACTGCGACTGCATATGGCTGGTCAAGCCGAGATAACCATCCAACAACATCCTGAACAGCACGTGCATAATCGGCTATAGTCCTCGCTGCATGAAGACTATCTGCATACAATCGAATGTTGCCTTGGAGCACATCATCCTCCAACACTTCTTCCACCATTGCCCGCTCTTCAACCTCTAATAGTGCTGCTCTCATCTGCTCGACTTCCGCCTCTCTCGCCAAAAGAGTAGCGCCATCCATTCTCGTCTTTCTGTCATATAAATCTATAACCCGCCGCCACAACGCCTGGTTCTTATTAGATACATTGCATAATCCCGGATCAGCCCCTTGCCGGATTAAAAAAACAATGAACTGCCAATGATTCTTTTGTTCACAAGCAAAATCCAATAATCTACTCTCCCTCCCATCTATATCGATAGGATCATTAATATGATTGTTTGGATTTTCACGCAACCAATCATTTACTACCTCTATTTTGTTTACTGGCAAATGCTCGGCGACCAATCTTGAGATTAAACTTGCCCCTATAGAGTTAGTATAAGCTTCGACCGGAGCACTAGGAACAAGGATAGCATTAGCACTGTTTCCAGCGGGAAACATAATCACTCCTCCAGATAAGTTTAGTTTTAAAAAGCATTTCTATCATACGGTAATTTCAGAATTAGCATTATTGACGAATGCCACTTTATTTTTCACATTGAAAGTTCCAGATAACTCCTGCCCAGATAGAACAACCAAAGTTTCTAACATACGGACAGCTGCCACACTCATCGCCGTATTTTTTAAAGTCGTAAGAGTTGAGCACCCCATATACGGCGCATTTCGTATGGTATTGATCGCCGCTGTAAGCTCTGTCCCAGTTTGGATCTCCACACGTACACCCATCCAATTCTTACAGAGTGATCTAAATGTCCAGTTGTCAATGTTAATAGCCTGTGAAGACATACCCAACTCTAATTCTTTAAAGTCCCAATTTGATTCTAAAGGCTGCATACGTACATTCAACGTCACCCCGGCAGTATTATGATTATTGTAATTAACCTGAAAATAATCCAGTTTATGGATGAAAACCATGGCAACCGCCACCCGCACAGCAGCAATAATGGTGGTAGCAACTAACTTATTCGCCAACCAATACTGCTTGATCATGCCATCTAAATACTCATAAATTAAACGGCTTTTCCCCCTGGTAAATTGCAATATGTTGACCCCTGGAACATCGATTGCAGAGTCCGCCAGAAATTCTCTAGGTAAACCAATGCTGTCATATTGCGCCATGCAGCCATCTTGGAAATAATCTTGCAACAAGCCCAGATTCTTTTCATCAGGGGCAATAATGATGCCCGAGTCATACGAAGATTTCCCTTTTGTATCTTGTCCAGCACCCTTGGATACACCAATATTGGGACTTTCTCCCGTCCCTGTTAACGTATTGGAGCCGGTATCAGGATGAAATAACTCCTTGGTAACCAGTTGAAAACTAGCGTAGCTGCAACGACTGGCATCCAAGTGGCCACCATCACTTTCTGGCCCCATGAATTCCATGGTGATCACGCGATCGGCTCGGTAAGAAGTGATATTGCCGTAATCCAATTTTAATGTCTTAAGTCTGGGGAGATAAATATAATTTTTGCCCGTTCCAGGGCTGCCAGCATATTGGTAAAGATCATCTGCAACCACTTCGTTAGCGCCCAACGTTAATGCAGAAGCGATACCTGTGATGCTGGTATT
>CAZLKS010000046.1:0-5440 GCA_964560145.1 uncultured Candidatus Saccharibacteria bacterium
GGTGTGCTTTCATGGGCGACTCCTTCTTCTGGTGGCTCAGGCTCTGTATCGACTTCCTCTGCTATCACTGCAAACTACTTCCCATTCTGGTCTGCATCAACGGGAACTTTGAGTGGTACTTCGACTATTGCCCGCGATTCATCCGGAAACATCGGTATTGGAACAGCGATACCAAGTTCAACTCTGCACGTAGTTGGCACCTTCCAGGTAACTGCGACCTCGACCTTCTCGGGTGGAACTACGATTATCGACGACCTGCAGGTTGGTGCTTCGATGTTTGAAACAAACGCTGGTCAGGTTTCATGGATGGATATGCCGGTTACGAGCAGTTCGACGCTTGGTACTGTGCACAGTTACACCGCTCAGATGGACGGTAATCCGATTTTGACTATCTATGGCGTATCAACCGGTGGCGGTGCTGCTTATAACCTTGGACTCGGTGTTGGTACGACAACGCCTGCGTACATGCTGCATGTTGTAGCAACGAGCAGCGCTGTCGCTGCCTTCGAGCGAAGTACTGACGACGGTACCTTAATTTCGCTCCGTCAAGGTGGCACCGAAGAAGGAACCATCAGCGTTTCTGGTACAACGATTTCTTACAACGCATTTACCGGTTCTCACTACGGCATCAAGAGTGATAAGAACGAAGTAATGCATAAGGGTGACGTGATTGTTCTTACCGGAAACAATCAGTATCTAAACGATAATACTGACTCGGAAATCCTATATGGTATCACGAAGTCAACTACTGCCAACGATGCTCGAGTGCTCGGCTCGTATCTCGCACTACAGGAGCCAAACAAGGAAGCAGATAACTCGAATCCGGAATTGGTCATGGCTGTCGGTAACGGTGATGTTTGGGTAGCTGATAATGGGCAGGATATTTCAGTCGGCGACTACTTGATTACCTCTGATGTTGCTGGTCACGCTATGAAAGACTTGCGCACTGATGCAATCAGCTACGTGTTCGCTCGTGCCTCTGAGAATATCAAATGGAGCAATGTTACTGATATGATTAATGGAGTTAAACACAAAAAGATTGCGGTGTTCTTTGAGTCCTTTGCTCGTGATAACGCGGCCGCAAATGCACTCGCACTGCAAAACCCAGGCGATCCAAACGCTGCACCGGCGGGTGCGCTCATTACTGTTGATTCACTGGCTATTAACGGTGCATTCGTTGTAAAGGGCACAGTGACCTTTAACAAAGATACGGCTGGACGTGCGAAGATTTTAGCTGGCGCTCAGGAGGTTCGAGTGACCTTTGCGCAGGAGTATGCAAATCAGCCAATTGTTAACGTAACCCCGATGGGCAATGTGGCGCTTGACGTAAACTTCAAGTATACATTAATCAACGTTGATACGACTGGTTTCACAGTGGCCTTGAATAATCCGGCCTATGAGGCGGTAACCTTCAACTGGATGGCGTTTGCTTCAGCCGACGACGCTCAAATCTTTGTGAGTGACGGCACTCAGAGCCTGGTAAACGTGGCGGTAGTGGAAGTCGCCCCGGCACCAGAGATTGTCATTCCGGACCCAGTTGTTGTCGCACCCGAATTAACCCCGACCCCGATTAGCGAATCAACCAATCAACCGGTTAACTTACCAGCTTCTGATTCTTCAGGTGCCGCCTCAGCAGTAGACGCGATTGTTCCGGTTGATGGTTCGGCGGGCTCACCACAAACCCAGCCCGAATCCACTCCAGCTTCTTCCCCAACTTCCATTGAAAATAGCGACCAGGGCGGTAGCGCCTCTGTCGGTAACACGGGTGAGGCCGTGACACCGGCGAGCGGCAGTACTGTTTCTGGTGCGGCTGTAGAAATAACGGGTGCCAGCGATGGCTCCGGAAGCACACCCCCCGCTGAGGGAGGCGTTTCTGGCACCCCGACCACGGGCGACATTACGCCAGTTGTCATTGAGGCCGCGCCCGTAGTGAATCCATAAGAACGTGTAATGTGTTTGTCGTATGCAAGCTCAGTCGAGTATACTAAGACAAAATCCCATCTATATGAAAAAAATTATTCTACTTGCCGGCCTCATCTTTATCCTCATCGTTGTATACGGTGTTGCTATGGATAAAGTACAGAATCAGCCTAGTGACGAGGTGGGTAGCGGCGAGTCATCCGTTGCTCCGACCGCTGAGGAGCTTAAGGAAATTCAACAAGACAAAGCCGCGGTTGTTTCCACGACGGCAGCAGTTCGCTATCAACACCCACGACTCGGATTCTCATTTGAAAAGCCAGCCGGCTACACGGTTGGTTCTCTGAGAGGGGACGACGGCAGCGAAACGCTCATCGTTCAACCAGCGGCAAATACTACCAAGCAGGGATTCCAGATTTTTATTAATCCGCTCGAGGCACCAATCGAAATCACTCCGCAGCTTGTACAAAAAGAACTACCAGGCACTACCGTTGTTAAACCTCTTAGTATTGAGCTCGACGGTCGAAAAGGAATGATGTTCGGAAGTAATAACGGCGCGTTTGACGGAAAAAGCTACGAGATTTGGTTTACTGATGTAAGTAATGTTTATCAAATTACGAGTTATGCCGAGTTCGGTCCTGAACTTCAAAGAATTATAGGAACGTGGAAATTCAAATAAGTATTTCCAGGTACTTTATAACGACACACTGCACTAATGAAACTACGGTCAATGCCCCAATCCCTATTTCTGACGCTGCTGACTGGAATGGCGGTCTTGGCTTTCGCGCCAACTGCTTCTGCGGCAGTCATTAAATCGCCGGCCAACAACCTCGGCCTGGTTGGGTATTGGGCTTTTGAAGATGCCACAGGTACTAAAGCTACTGACTTTTCCGGAAGTGGAAACACTGGCACCATGACGAATATGGATTCGGCAACCGACTGGGTAGATGGTAGGGTAGGGCGAGCGCTGGATTTTGACGGGGTGGATGACACAGTTGCCATAGGTGGGCCGAGTAGCATTTATGGATTAACTACCGATTTGTCAGTTTTCGCATGGGTAAAAACCACTGATACCTCATGGGAGGGGTTTAGTAGTGGACGTGCCGACGGTTGTGGGTGGGGCATAGCGAGTTTTAGTAGTATTGGTGGCACTGGTCAACTGACGGCCTGTGTTGGAAGTTGGCGCACGTCCGACCATAGTAATGTAAGTGACGGGCAGTGGCATCACGCGGGGTATACGCTTAGTTCGGCGAATGCTGGGACTTTGCAATTTTACAAAGACGGTTCCGCCGACGGTTCGCCGATTACCAATGCCGGGTCTCATGCTGCTACCGGAACGAGTATCACAATAGGTTCTAACCAAGGAGGGTCCTTCCCTTTTCAGGGTCAGATTGACGAGGCGCGCATCTATAGCCGCGTATTATCGGCAACCGAAGTCGCAACACTTTATAATTCGGGTGCAACAAAAGTCAAGGCACGAGATAACACGGGTTTGGTGGGATACTGGTCATTTGAAGATGCCACAGGCACTAAAGCAACGGATTTCTCTGGGCAAGGCAACACGGGCACATTAACGAACGGCCCAACGTGGGTGGCAGGCAAGAGAGGAAGGGGAATCAGCTTTGATGGAATCAATGATTATGTAACTGCCGGAGCTGCAGCGTCTACTAATTTGACCTCAAACCTCAGTATTTTTGCCTGGATGAAGGCAACGTCACCAGGAAGGACTTCGATAGCAACTCAGACTAATGGATGTGGTGGCTACGGTGCACTCAACGGTTGTTTTGGTATTGCAATAGGTGGTAATACTGCCAACCGGGTGAGTGCTTATATTGCTCCAAATTGGAGACAGGGAAATACCGCTGTAAATGATGGGAAATGGCATCATGTTGGTTACACGCTTGATTCGAGCTACAACATGCAATTCTATTTTGATGGTGTAACTGATAGTGCGTTGATTGCCAATGCAGGCGGGTTTCCTAGTTCAGGTGGGCCATTCGTGATTGGCTCTGATGCAATCGACGCTAATTACTATACGGGCTCGCTCGACGAAGTTCGTGTCTATAATCGTGCGCTGACAGCTCAGCAGGTTGCTGATCTGTATAACGCCGGAGCGACCACTGCCAACCCGACCATTAAAACAGTCAGCCGTAACGGCCTTGTCGGGTATTGGAGTTTAGATGATGGCACATCCACTCAAGCAACTGACTTTTCGGGTAACGGCAACACCGGCACGCTAACCAACGGCCCGACGTGGGTGCAGGGCAAACGCGGAAAAGCCGTGAGCTTTGATGGCACGGATGATTATCTCGATTTAGGAACCCCATCTGCTTCGGCGTTTGGCACAGGAGATTTTACTTTGTCGCTGTGGGCGAAAACATCAACTTCAAATTTTCTTACCCTTATGGGATCTTTTAATAATGGACCGTGGTATTTATCGGTAGGAGATGGATCGGCTCCTGGCGTTTTACAATTTTATGATGGAAATTATATAAAAAGTACGATTACTTGGAATGACGGAGCTTGGCATTTACTTACCGTTAAACGCTCATCGGGGAATTTATATCTCTATATAGATGGTGTTTCCGCAGCTTCTCCAGTCGCCTCAAGCGTTAATTATGCTGCGGCGGCTACACGAATAGGCGCCATTCCAAATGGGTACTATTTCAACGGCTCCATCGACGAAGTTCGCATCTACAACCGCGCGCTTTCAGCAGAAGAGATTCAATTGCTATATACTATAGGTAAATAGTTATGCGCATTTCACGCAACATAAAACTAATAGCTCAAGTAGGCTCTTTCGCACTACTGGGCGTATTGTTTTTGATGTGTGACGCGCAAACGGCACAGGCTTCAGTTCTTACTAAGCCAGCCAACAATTTAGGTATTGTTGCTTATTATCCGTTTAAAGAGGGCAGTGGTACGACGACCGCTGACTACTCGAGCCAAAATCTCAATGCAACTTTGACAACGGCCCCCGCGTGGACCGCTAGCGGCAAGTATGGGTACGGTCTAGACTTTACATCCGGCAGCTTTCAGTATCTAAGCGTTCCGCATAACGCGGCACTGAATTTTTCATACGCAATGACCTATGCAGCGTGGGTCAAGCCGACGCTTGGCACGCAGGTATCACTTATCTCTAAAGGTGCCTATGGTGATGCATTCCGCGTTCTGATTCAAGGAGGTACAGCTCCGGAACGCGTGTTAGCGATTCAAATCGATGGAGCAACTATTTACGGAACGACACCGATTGTGAGTGGAAGCTGGACGCACGTGGCCTTTACCTATGACGGAGTCGTAACAAAAATCTACGTCAACGGCAGCTTAACCGACACTTCAACCTCGGCAAACGGTATCTTGGCTACAACTGCAACGACGATGTATATCGGTCAGGGAGGTAGCGACAACATCTACTATAACGGTGTGATGGACGAGGTCTATCTTTTTCAGCGTGCATTATCTGCTGCTGAAATCGCGACACTATACGCTCGGACTCCAACGGGTGGCCGCCAGCGGGTAATTA
>CAZLKS010000047.1:0-5291 GCA_964560145.1 uncultured Candidatus Saccharibacteria bacterium
CACCGGTGCCACTGTATGTAGCCAGTAAGGACATTAAGAAAAACACCATTGTTCTGGCGCCAGAAGACGACGCCTCTTTGTATGCAAAAGAAATCACGCTTACTGACGTGAATTTTATTCACCCCTTGCAAAAGGGAGTACCGCCCTTGGGCGGGGAGGGGCTTCGTGTCTACTTGCGCGTCCGTTATCGCCAGGAGCTTTTCCCGGCCACACTCCACAAATCGAAAACTACTCACTACAAACTTGTTTTCGGTAAGCCGCAGAAGTTTATCGCAATAGGCCAGTCCGCAGTATTCTATTCAAAAACCGGCGAAATGCTCGGCGGCGGAGTTATTGCTAAGACGCGATAGGTTGTAGTTTTCGCACGGTAAGTTGTAGAATAAGACAATGCAGATTGAATCTAAAAACGCTTCGGCGGACCCAGTTCGAGTTTGCCAAAACTGCAAAAAAGACTTCACCATCGAACCGGAGGATTTTGAGTTTTACAAAAAGATTGACGTGCCGCCGCCAACGTGGTGCCCGGAGTGCCGGATGGTTCGTAAAACTGCTTGGTCTTTTGGTGCAACGCAGCTCTATTCGCGGATTTGTCAGGCTCCAGGGCACAGCGAAAGAATCGTGACGGTGTTTCCAGAAAGTGCGAAGTTGAAGGTCTACGATTATAAGTTCTGGAACTCGGATGGTTGGGACCCTTTGAGTCATGGGCGAGCGTATGATTTTGACAAGCCGTTCTTCGAGCAGCTCAAACAGCTTTTTGAGGATGTGCCGGTGAGAAGCGCTGGAATAACAAATTCTATCAGCAGCGATTATTGTACTGGCGTAACTGATTGTAAGAATTGCTATTTGTGTAGTGGTGGTTTTGGTTCGGA
This sequence comes from uncultured Candidatus Saccharibacteria bacterium, assembly GCA_964560145.1. Lineage (GTDB taxonomy): Bacteria > Patescibacteriota > Minisyncoccia > UBA6257 > 1-14-0-10-44-23 > JAHFLF01. The sequence goes on from CAZLKS010000047.1 coordinate 867, forward strand.
GAATTGTTCGTATTCACATACGGTGCTTTTTAGTAAAGAGTGCGTTGATGCAAATCTATCGCTTTTTGATGAGCAGACTTATTCGGTATTTAACACCGATAAATCATTTAAGACCTCTTTCGCGGTCTTTTGTCAGGAGCTGGTAGATTGTGATTTTATGTATGACTGCACTGGATGCAGCGATTGTCTGGGATGTGTTGGGCTTCGTAATCAGCGATATTGCATCTTCAATAAAAAGTACTCAAAGGAAGAGTATAAAATTGAGAGGGCAAAGTATGATTTGGGAAGCTATAAGACCCGCCAAGATGTCGCCGGGAAGTTTGAGGCGTTGGTTATGAAATTTCCCAGAAAATTCGCATTCAAAGTTAATGCTCCTGATTCTACGGGTGACCAACTTTTGAATGTTAAAAACTGTAAATTCTCCTTCCAGGCGCTTGATGATATGGAGAATTGTAAGTTTGCTTTAGTTGCTGGTCGAGGAGCCAAAGAGTGTTATGACATAGCCGGTGCGGGTCTCAAGTCTTCACTTCTTTACGAAACAACCTCTTCGATAAATGCTCAACGAACTTTTTTCTCTTATCGCGTATACAATTCTCAGGATGTTCAGTATAGTCGAGAGTGCTCTGACTGTGATCATCTTTTTGCCTGTGTCGGTTTGCGAAGTAAAAAATATTGTATTTTTAACAAACAGTATTCAAAAGAAGAGTACAATGAGCTCGTTCCCAAAATAATCAAGCACGCTAAAGATGTTCCCTATTTCAGTTTGCGTGGGCAGGAGTATCGGTATGGTGAATTTCCGCCGATTGAGTTTTCATCTTTTCCATATAACTCCTCATGGGTTGATGAATATTTTCCGTTATCCAAAGATGAAGCTCTACGGATGGGTTATGCTTGGCTCAATGTTCCAGAAAGTATGCATGCGCTTACGAAGCGCACCGATGAGATACCCGATAACATCCGAGATGTCGCAGATTCAATATTGCAAGACGTGATTGCATGCTCTCATGCAGGGAATTGTAAGCACAGTTGTCGCGGAGTGTTTAAGCTGATTCCAAGCGAGCTTCAATTCTACAGAAAATTTAATATTGCCCTGCCTCGAGAATGTCCGCAGTGTAGATTCAGAGATTCCTTAAAGCATTTAACCCCCTATAAGCTTTGGCATCGGCAGTGTGAGTGCGCTGGAGTTAAGCAGAGAACCGGATACGAGAATACGGGCAATCACTCGCACGGGGCTGCTCGTTGTCCGAATGAGTTTGAGACTGCTTATGAGCCAGGTCGGCCAGAGATGCTTTATTGCGAGCAGTGCTATAACAAAGAAATACTTTAATGAGTAGACTTCTATTTAAACTACGGCTTTACCGCTTGATTGCAGCCCGCGTCTTGAGTGTTATCGGACTGCGTTTACGAGGAATATTCGTAAAGTAGCTGCTTGCATCTGTGCATAACTAAATTGCCCTTTTGTGTTTGGTGGGTCAATTTTAGGGCATGTCTCTTTACGACAGAGCCTTTTGGGCAATGGGTTTGTTCTTAATTGGTGTGCTGCTGGCAAGTAGTATGCAGGGCTTTTCTTCGGGCCTCTTAATTATACTTTTCATAAGCATCGTGTTTGGGGTTCTCTGTTTACTGCTTCGAAAAGAATGGTTGGCGATACTCAGCATAGCAATGCTGATTGGTGGCGTATATTTTCATTGGTATGCAGCTCGCGCGGTGCAATCATTTACGGCTCCTATTGGTGAAACGATGGTTTATAGCGGCATAGTGACAAAAGTCATCGCCAAGGACGCCAGTCAGAGTGTCGACTTTCGCCTCACGGGAGAGTATCGAGGTATGCTCCGCGTGACGGCGAGGCCTTTCCCATTGTTGCGATATGGTGATGCTTTATTGCTGACCGGAACGCTTAGTAGTATCGACGGTCCATCAAAAGGCTACTTCGTAAAAGAGGGAATCGGTGCTCTGATGAAGTTTCCAAAAGAGCAACGAGTCGTTGCGCATAATCAGGGTTCGTGGATATTTTCAAAACTACTTGCGTTCCGTGCGTACGTCGAAGAAAGTTTCATGAAGACATTTTCGCCTGAGTCGGCAACACTCATGACTGGTCTGGTGCTCGGCAAAAGCGGCGGATTCAGTAAGGAGTTCACCGAGAAGCTTAAGCTAACTGGTACAACGCATCTCGTTGCTCTTTCTGGTTACAATATTTCGATTATCATCAAATATCTTCTGCTTCTTATAAGCCTTGGAATCAATCGACGCATTGGTATTTGGATTTGCGTTCTGGTGGTTATTGGATTTGTGGTGATGACGGGCGCTGAAGCCTCGGTTGTTCGTGCCGCAATCATGGCGACAATTATACTGCTCGCTGAGCAGTCTAGTCGCATGTATTCAGTGCGGAATGCAATCGTAGCGGCAGCGTTTGGGATGGTTGTATATAATCCAACTATTCTTGTTTTTGATGTCGGCTTTCAGCTTTCATTTTTGGCATTGATGGGTATCGTATATCTGCAACCAGCGATTGAGAAATTCCTTCAGGTGCCTGACGATTCGGGACTTTTCGAGTGGCGAAAGAATTGCGTTGCGACGATTGCCGCACAACTCGCGGTGCTTCCGATTATTCTTACGAGCTTTGGTACTTTTTCTGTGCTTTCGATTCTCACCAATGTTCTTCTTTTGAGTTTTATTCCATACACGATGGGTCTGGGTTTTCTAGTAGTCATCGGATACTTATTCTCTTCTCACCTAGCATTCATTATTGCGGCACCTGCAAAGTTGTTGCTTCTCTACGAACTTCGCATCATCGACTTTTTTGCTGGACTGCCTTTTTCATTTCAGGTCGAACACGTGCCGAATGCGCTCAGTATTTTGTATTACTTATGCATTATTCTTTTTATCCTCTATGTACGATATCCGCACCGAATATCGACGCCCGCTGTGGCCAGAGCTGTTTAAGAAGACCCGAAAGACCCCCCTCGTTTATTGGTTACTGAGTGCACTCGGTTTCATTACCGTGTTCCTCATCTTCGCCATTCTGCTTATGCAGCGCCGCGATGGCTTACAATTGTATTTTCTTAATGTTGGACAAGGGGATAGCGAGCTTATTGAACTTGCTGGCGGCGTTCGGGTGCTCATTGATGGCGGACCGGATGGTAAGCGGCTTCTCGAGAATTTGGATGTTGTTTTGCCTGCACACGAACGATATATCGACCTGCTCATTATGACTCATCCGCAACTTGACCACTTCGGTGGGTTCATTGAGCTCTTGAAGAAATATGAAGTCGGTGCTTTTGTGGGGGCGATGCGTAGGGGAGAGATTGCGGCTTATGATGAGTTGCGATTGCAGATTAGGGAGCGCGGTGTTCCGTATATTCAGCTTATGGCTGGCGATAGTATTGCGGTTGGCGAGGCACAGCTGCGTATTCTTTCGCCAAACAAGAGCGATATTCTGAGTCCAGAACTCAATGATACGTGCATAGTTGCGCTGCTTGATACACCCACACTCAAGGCTTTGTATCTTGGTGATATTGACGCACACACCGAAGAGGATATTGTCCGAAGATATGGATTTACGGTTGACGTACTTAAGGTCGCTCATCATGGTTCGCGATTTTCATCGAGTGAGTATTTTTTGAATAAGATAAAGCCAAAGCTCGCGGTCATAGGCGTTGGTAAGAATACCTATGGACATCCTACAAGCGCAGCACTCGATAGGTTGGAGAAAAGTGGTGCGAAAGTCTTGCGTACCGACGAGCAGGGAATCGTTAAAATAGTCGGCGGTGAAAATTTGAAGGTATTTGGATTGCGATAATTTTCGAATTATAGTATACCTATTCTATCCTCGGCCGAAGCTGAGGCATTCTTGTTTGCCCGCAGAATGCGGGAGAAGTAGGGTCTATGGCTCAGCAGCCGTCCAGTCGCGTGATGCCTTCGGAACGCGAGTTCGCGTTCGTCGTGACACTGTTCGGTGACGAACGTGCGAATCGTGTCAATCCCACGCATCGGGAACGCCTCGGCGAACGCGTTCGGCAGGCCATGTCCGCATTGCCGGCTGCCCGGCGCGACGTCCTGGTCCGCTGGTACGGTCTCGACGGTGAAGGCGCGCTCAAGGCCGCCGGCTCTGTGGCCGACCGGCTCGACATGTCGGAAGACGACGTCGTGAAGCGTCACGATGCTGGAGTTCAGAGCGTCAAGGACGCCATCCTCGCATCCTTCCCCGAGCTCGAAGAGTGCAACCCGGCCTGCCTCATGTAGGCAACTCGCACATCGTTTCGTCCCGCACGTGGCACAAGCTGCGTGCGGGATTCATCTTTTTAGTCCTATCTTACGGTGTTAATTTACATACGTCAGCAAAAACGCTAGTATTAATCCAAATGTTACCCGTTAACTGATTACTAATTAACTTGATTATCTATATGCGCATTCTTACTTCTGAAA
>CAZLKS010000048.1:0-5186 GCA_964560145.1 uncultured Candidatus Saccharibacteria bacterium
CGAGTCCGGCCATCCGCGCATCAAGTAGTAGACTCTCACCGGTTCCCGGTTGTCGCGAGTACGCGACACTTCGTTTTGTTGCTGCTCAAGTTCTCGCAGACAAAACGGGCGCGAGTCCGGCCATCCGCGCAAAAAAATTGAATCCTCAGTGCTCAGTATTTTGTTGCACAACTGAGTCAGTTTGCTATACGATATCTTCAGTCCCATCCGCACGCTCATCCACGGAGGTCGTCATGGCGACAACTCAAACTCGAACGTTTGGGCAGTTCTTCGATGCACTTTACCAGGTGGTGAAGCAGGAACGCATCTTCTATGCCGACCTGCACATGGAGGAATGGGCGAAACAGTATCCCAACTTGGACAATGTTCGCAGAGCCGCATTGTCACCAGTGCTCTTCCGGAGTTTCGCAAATGCACAAGCCGACGAATTCGCTGCCCTCCTGACAGGAACATACACCGAACATGCCTACATGAATCGTAGGGCTGCTGGGCACAGATTCATGCGAGCCATCGCCCGACTCGGACGAGAGTTCGGACTTCCGGACGAACTCTGCGGTGCATTCGACGTGCCGCTCTCGCCTGGCGAAGCCATCCAGTTCGGCAGACGAACGTGACGAAGTAGCACGTGGATACGTCGCGGTCACCCGACCGCGACCTCTGTCCACTCACCCAAAACCGGTAATTTGATTAGTTGTTTTGGGTGAGATTTTTCTCTTGAAGTGATATACTTTTGTATATGTCTACCATCGATCGCCACCCATTCGTCCCACCCAAGAAGCCGATTTCTCACGAGCCCTTTAGTAACCTTGAGTACCAGCCAGTGCACACGCTCCAAGAACTAGGATGGGAGGTCATGGGTACTGTTTCGGTGGATTCTCATGAGACCGATATTTTACTAGAGCACGCTCGCGAATCAACACCCGAAAAACTTTTTGATGGACCGATACTTGCCGTTGGTCCCGACGGCCGTTATTACTGCATGAGAAAAAAGAAGGCGAACTTTGCATCTTATCGTCAGCGCACCGACAACTAACAATCAATTTGTTTCATAATCAAAATCGAACGCCCCGCAAATCACTCTGCGGGGCGTGTGGCGTTTGGGCTACTGCTCGTGCTGCAGCTTCTGCAAAGCAGAGATCTCTTCGTTGGTCATACCGAGACGAAGACCGTAGTGCCCGAGAAGTCGCTTGATTTCACGGAGACTGGCTCCAGCGAAATTGTACTGCGAAAGCAGCTGTTCCTCGGTGAGCTGCGCCAGCTGGCCGAGAGTCTCTGCGCCTGCACGGCGAGCTCCTGTGAATGCCCTGCTGCCGAGACCAAGTCCGGAGAAGGACTCGTTCAAGACGCTCGTAACCGATGCTCGGACCGCCTGGGGCGTTCCGTACTCGATTTCGCGAACCTGCTCTGGCGTCATGCCGAGCCGAAGACCGTAGAGGTCAAGAGCCGTCTGCACTTCGGAGAGGCAGGTCTCGCCGAAGTTCCTGATCGCCAGGAGGTCATCGCAGGTCTTGAGTACTAGCTCGCGAACCGTGTCGATTTGTTCCTCACGGAAGCAATTCGCCACCCGTGTCGAGAAATTGAGCTTGCGGATTCCTTCCGCAAGCAGCACCTTGGGGTCGCCAGCGGCAGACCGACGAAGCACAACAACAGGATCCTCGACGCTTGCCTCGGTTAGCAGAACCTCAAGGACCTCATGGGCGACGCGAGATGCGACGGACCGCAACCTTGCGGTGTCGATTAGCCGGAGGTTGCCCTTCCGGAAGCGTTCGCCTCGATCGTTGAATGTTCGCAGGCAGGCAATCAGGGCGAGAACATCCTCCCTCTTGCGTCGCCGACCGCCGTCAATCAGCAGCACGGCCTTCGCACACTCCGCCTGGAGCTCGCGAATCAATTCATCGGCCTTATACAGCGGCATCGCACCCTTCCTTCCCCAGTTTTGGGTTTACGTACTCGCATTACAATACAACCTTTGCGGTTTTAGTCAAATTTCCCCAAGAAAAAAAATTATCTACATTGACAGGGTGACGGAGGGAGGCATACACTGACGATACTTTGAAATAGTGAATGATGTTGCGTTGGGGAAGTCCGGTGACCAGCCTTCGCTAAAGCTTCGGCATGGTAAGCCCGCCTATATTGATTGGGCTTGGTGAGCCTACTTACGTTTTAGCAAGGTTAGGAATTCCGGCACAGTACCGCTACGGTGATTGTTCTGAGCTCGAAGCTACTTCGGCAAGCTTGGGACAAGAGTCCGATTACCACGCCGCATTACTCTTTGTCTAAGTCCTCGAGTAAAGGATAAAAGGCATTACTTGGCTTCGTCTCCAACTAGTGTCCCACTCCCCTCGAGTGGGAATTTTGTTTTGCGGAGCAAAACAACCCTGCGTAGCTTTAGCGAAGCATGGGTAACCTGCGGAGCAAAACAACCCTGCGTAGCTTTAGCGAAGCATGGGTCATCATTATTTATTTACTAACAACATGGGATTAAACCCAAAAAAGATAGCAAGCGGCATACTTGCAATCACGCTCGCCTCTCTCGCATTAACCCCGTTTCTTTCGGCTCGCGGTGATACAAACAAAGCGGTCGAATACATAAAGACAAAAACAATTGGCAATTGGGGAGCTATGGCTCTCGCCGCAGTCGGCGAAACCGCTGATGTGAGCTCGCTAAAATCAATCGATAGCACCAAGGCGATTGATTACGAAGCACCAATCCTGGCACTGACAGCTCAAGGCAAAAATCCTCGAACCTATCCGAATACTGATTACGTCGCCAAGCTCTTAACTTTCTGGGATGGAACGCAACTTGGCTCGGTTTCTACTTTCAATGATGACATCTTCGGACTGCTAGCGCTTCGGTCAGCGAACGTACCGCAGAGTGATACGGTCATAACTGGAATTAAGTCATACCTCCTCAGCAACCAAAACGCTGATGGAGGTTGGTCATTTGCCAGCGGAGACGGCTCTGACACCAACACAACGGCTGCGGCAATTATGGCCCTCGTTGAAGCCGGCTTGTCACCCTCTCACGAAACAGTATCGAAGGCCGTCGACTTCCTAAAGAGTGCGCAGAATACTGACGGTGGTTTTCCGTATGACCCAAAAAGTCCCTGGGGCACCGACTCCGACGATTCATCTGATGCTTTTGTAATCGCTGCTGCTAATAAGCTTGGACAAGACCCAAAGAGCTGGGTCAAAGATGGTAAGAATCCCGTCGACCACCTTCTTTCACTGCAAGACTCAACCGGCTTCTTCCGCTATCAAGCAACGAGTGCCGAAGACTCATACGCCGCAACTGCCACCGCCTACGCGATTATTGCTCTGAGCGGCAAATCGCTGCCGATAAAAATATATACCGCTCCCGCCTCACCACACGTCACCTACCGCATTGCTGGAAAAAACACCGATGTTTGCGTCGGTGAAACCAATGCACCAAACCCATTGCAATTACTCAAAGATGTCGCCGCCTCATGCGGTACTGATTACCACATCCAAGAACTCAGCTTCGGTCCGTATCTTGATCGCATCGGTAGCGATACAGCAACCGGTGATATCGGGTGGATGTACACCGTGAATTCGCTATCGCCAAGCGTTGGTGCTGGTGATTATGTATTAAAAACAGACGATGAAGTCCTCTGGTACTTTGCCGACTACCGAGATTTGCAAACCCGACTGAGTCTAACCAATACACAGGTTGAAGCCGGTAGTTCTGCAACCGCCATCGTTGAATCGTTTGATGGCACCAGCTGGAAACCGCTTCCCGCCGCCTCTGTCTATGCGGCGAACACCATAGTGCCAACTGGCTCAGACGGCAAAGCGGTTCTTACCCTACCAAGCGGAACCTACAAAATATACGCTGCGCAAACTGGTTATGTTCGCAGTCCGGCAAAAACCCTAGTCGTCGGAACGAAAGTCCAGAATGAGTTCCCGCTCACGGTCACCATTCCCGATTCAGGCAACAGTAGTGGCGGTGGGTCGGCGAACGGCACAAACGGACTATCATTCACCCTAACAACACCAACGAGCGAAACTGGCCTTGGCTTTGGCACCCTGCAAGTCGGAGCAGCGCAATCAAAGATGCTTACTATCACCAATCAGAGCACCTCACGCATCCACATTGAAGCGCTCGTAACCGGCTCTGATGTTTTCCGCAACTACCTAACTATTAACAACGCACCTTGGCGACTCTTTAGCGACAAGATTGATGGAACGAGTTCAAAGAATGAAACAGTTGGACTAAGTATTCCCGCCTCATACACTAGTGCCGGACAAAAAACTGGAGCGCTCACCATCTGGGCAACCACCGCCAATTAATCCTATGCAACAGATACTCCTCATCGTTCTTTTGCTCAGCTCCCTAACGTTCTTTACAACTGCAAAAGCAGTTGGCGTTGCGGTCACGCCCGCCGAAATCGCCATGAAGAGCCGCGTGAACGACTTAACCACCGTTCGACTACTCGTTAAGAATCCATCATCGGACGTCGCCGTTTTCGAGGTATATCCCGATGAGTTCGCCTCCTTTGTCAAAGCCAACCCTTCAAGCTTCACCCTTGAAAGCCAGACAGAAAAAATGGTAACCATCGAAGTAACTGCACGGGAAGAGGGACAATTTAGCACGGCACTCTCGGTCGTCGCTCGTCCGCTTGCCAGTAATGCCTTCCAGGCTGGCAGTGGCGTAAAAGTACCGCTGCTCATAACGGCAAAAACTGCGAGTGGACTCGCAGCGGCAGTAAGTGCACTCAGCACAAGTCCCTGGCTCGGCGTTCTCGCGTTCATTACGCTCCTTGGCTGGGGCGGATACAAATGGCGTGCTAAGATACTTAAACCTCGTATATGAAAAAAGCTTTTCTTATAGTCTTTCTGACGCTCGCCATCGGCTTCTTCTTTGGATTTCTCTGGGGCCGTGGCATGACACCACTAAGCTCCCTCCCTGCTTCATCTTCTTCCGCCGGCAACGAGCAGCCGACTGTCAGCCTAATGCTTGATTACGGGAATGGTTATGTACGAACCTATACCGATATCACCACCCACAATGGCGAAACGATGATGGGGCTGCTTGAAAAGCAAACGAGAAATGCTAAAATACCTTTCACAGTGAAGAAGTTTGATGGGCTCGGAACTCTTGTCGAAACCATCGGTACAAAAACGAATGGTGATGAGGGGAAGTACTGGCAGTACTGGGTCAACAA
>CAZLKS010000049.1:0-5077 GCA_964560145.1 uncultured Candidatus Saccharibacteria bacterium
CCGCTGTGCTTTCTGGCCGAGTCGCGATATAGTATGCATATATGATGTCATTTATCACTGGTCCAACCTTTCGAGTCCCGCTCGCCATTTTGGTACTGGCTATTGCCTCCGTCGCCCTTGGCCACCCGCTTCCTTTTATTGCCGCGATTGTTTTGGGCCTCGGGAAACTTCTTTGGGAGTCGGTAGAGAAAATTCGCGAAGGACAGTGGTCGCTCGATTACATTGCCATGCTGGCGATGGCAACGGCACTGCTCGCTGATCAGTACGGTACCGGTGCGGTCATCGCCCTGATGATAACGCTTTCGGGTGCACTCGAATCTTTCGGCGCAGAACGTGCCGAGGCCTCTCTTAAATCTTTGATTGAGAAGATACCAAAGCAGTGCCTGGTCAAAAATCGCGACGGAGGCTTTGATTCGGTGGCCATTCAATCGATTTCCGAAAAATCAATTATTTTAATTAAACCAAATGAGCTCGTGCCGCTCGATGGCTTTCTTCGCTCTTCGCACGCACTCATCAACCAAGCAAATCTGACTGGTGAGGCCGAACCAGCCGAAATTCGACTGAATGACTTCATTAAGAGTGGTGTAGTGAATACCGGACCGGCCATTGAACTCGAGGTCGTCGGCAGCTTTAGTACCTCAAGTTATCAGAAAATCATTAACCTCGTCGCCGAAAGCAAGCAACACCCAGCGAATCTCGTTCGTTTAGCGCAAAAGTTCAACTGGCCCTTCACCATCGTCTCGCTCCTGCTTGCTGGCGGAACCTACTTCTTCACCCGCGAAATCAGTAATCTGCTTGCCGTCCTTGCCATTGCCACCCCCTGCCCTCTGCTAATCGCAGCGCCAATCGCCTTCTTAGGTGGCATGAATAAAGCAGCAAAGCAAAATATCATTATTAAGAAGCCTTCAGTACTCGAAGCTCTTTCGGGTGTAAAGACCATCTTCTTTGATAAGACGGGAACGCTCACCCTCGGTGAACCGAAGCTACGTGAAATTCGCCTTTTTGATAAGAATATTGACGAGAGCCATGCACTAGTCATTGCTGCCGCTATTGAGCTCCACTCACTGCATCCCCTCGCCCGTGCTATAACTGGTGAACGAGCTCGCCGCAACCTGCCGGACATCACCGCAACGAATGTCACGGAAATAATCGGCTCTGGCATCTCGGGATCTGTTGATGGGTCAGTATATCGCATCGCCAAATCCGACAAAGCAACCAACGATGGCATCTGTATTGATATGTACCGCGGGGAAACAAGAATTGCGGAGTTTGTGTTCGACGATGAGCTCAAAGAAAACGTCCGAGCCTTTATCGAAACGATGAAGAAAGAATACGCTATCGCAATCATCACTGGTGACAAAAAAGAAAACGCCGAGCGGCTTTTCGGAAAGTTCGGAGTGACTATTCATGCGGGCTGCCTACCCGAAGATAAATTCGCCCTCGTAAAGGCAGAGCGCGATGCTGGACGACGCGTAGCAATGGTCGGCGATGGCCTCAATGACGCTCCTGCTTTAGCACTGGCCGACGCTGGTATCGTTTTCTCCGGCACCGAAAACAGCGCCTCAATCGAGGCCGCCTCGGTTGCCATCTTGAGTCACGACATTCTTCTCGTGCAGGAAACCCTCTCTCTCTCAAAGCGCGCTACCCAAATTGCGATGCAAAGTATCGTTATCGGCATCGGCCTATCTATCATCGGCATGGGATTCGCCGCCTTTGGATTCATCACCCCAATTCTCGCTGCTGTCATCCAAGAAATCATCGATGTTGGTGTTACCATCAACGCACTGCGCGCCGCTAAATAGAAGTGGTGGTATCATTAAAGAATGAAGTTGATTCCTCGCTTTCTCTCTACCCTTCTTCCAATTCTATTGCTTATACAAATCCCGTTAGTAGCGCGAGCTCATGGCAGCATCTACTTTGAATTTGCACCAGATGCCTGGGCCAGCAAACGATTCGTAGTCACCTCCGCCGACTCCCTAGCGCACGTATTTCAGCCTGCCAGCGACGTAACCATCACTGCTTACGATGTATGGGTTGATAACACTGGAGAGCCTGGCTCGGCGACCTTCACCCTCACCGATGAACAGGGATCGACCCTCGCCTCAAACAACATAACGTTGCAATCACTGCCCGCCATCCCTGGCGGGACAAAACTTCATTTCAACTTATCGCACGACGTTCTATTACAAGCCGGGAAAAAATACATAATCAAAATCGAATCGTCTCTTCTCGGGTTTGGCATGTACTATGCTGACCGACTACTCTTTCTCGACCACAACCAAGAATTCACGACTGAGTACGTTAACGGTGTAGCACGGGTTAATCAAGTCGACCAACCATTTACCTTCAAATTCGCCCTTCGCTCCCCTGCAACAAGCATTGGCGCCACCACTGCCGAAGATACAACCACCACCGTTCAAGCACAACAGCAGATTTCAATTACTGGTGCTCGAGCGGCGAGCATCACGCCAACGAGTGTTACACTTGCCTGGACAACGGATATCGCCGCTGATTCTCGTGCTGCCATTCGCAATCAAATCAGCCCACTGTATGTTAGTACAACGGGCTACGACGCCACACTTGAACTCGAACACACCTTAGTCATCAATGGACTCTTGCCGAACGTCAATTACTTCGCTGACGTATTTAGCAGCAACGGCAGTGAGCTGACACTCACAACCTACACCATCGGATTCAGAACGCCGGCGCCAAACCCCACCTCCGCTCAAGCACCAGTGCAGCCGGTTACTCCGCCAGCTTCACCAACTCCAGCGCAGCAGGCAACACCAGCGACCACGAGTGTGCCGCCAACAACCCAAACAACAAGCCCAGCTCATTCCGCAAATCAGGGTACGTCAAACACCCCAGCAACTCAGGGCGCGACTGGGCAAAGCACAACACCCGGAGTTCGTATTGGCACTGGTAGCTCAGCGAATACAACCTCGATTACTTGGGATACGCCTCAGGATGCTGCAGCAGTTGATGAATACCGTATTGATATATTCGATACACAGCACAATCTCGAGAAACAAATTCTTGTTCCAGCTGGCACCACTGCGAAGGAGGTGCCCGAACTCGCAAAAGGACTACATCATGCAATTGTCTATGCGAAGACTGATGGCGTTTTCAAAAAGGTGGCACCAACGGTCAGTTTCTTGCTACAATCAAGAGATAAAACTATGATTTGGAAAATCTTGGGACTTGTCGTCTTGTGGATTGTTGGCCTTGGCGGCTACTTCCGCTGGAAATTCAAAAAGGAGAAAACAGTTCTTCCACCGGAAGAGGGATACGATCCGAATCGATAACTTGTGGGTTACAATGGAAACAGAAAACCGGGCGTACCAGTAATAGGTACGCCCGGTTTCTCTTCACTATAAACGATAAACTATCCCCGATAACCTATACCTTCAAGTATCGTCGAATAGCCACCCAGCTCGAACCGATACCAAGTGCTGCGCCGAACAAAACTAGGTAAGCAAATAGTGCCGGTAAATGAGCATAGAAGTAGCTCTCCAGATTCATTCCTGGAATTAACCTAGTTACGACTGGAGCAGCGGCATTCATCACCGGAGCAGTCAAAACCATCGTCATGAGGGCACCAAAAAAACCGTAGAGTATACCGTTAACAATATATGGCCCTTTAATGAAGGTGTTAGAGGCTCCAACAAGACGCATAATACCAATTTCTTCACGATTACTATAAATAGCTAAACGAATCGTGTTGAATGCAACAAGGCTGGCAGCAAAAGCAATGAATATAGTGAAAGCCAACCCCATTCGATTAATGGTGTCGATAAACTTGTTAAGTCCGTCAATCGCTCCTTTGTTTTGGCTGTAAGTCACCTTCTCAACGATTGAACTAAAGCTTTGATTCTCGAGATACTCAGCAATCGCTGGATAATCTTTTGAGTCCTTAGCCTGAACGTTGATGGAAGCTGAAATCGGATTCACTGGTAACTCGGCCAGCGCCTGGCTAATTGTCGGATTATTCTTGTGCTTCTCTTTGAAAGCGGCGAGTGCGTCAGCGCTGCTAATGTAGTCAACGCTTTTAATCGTTGGTAGCTGCTCGACGTCTTTCTTCATCTTCAAAATATCATCCTCAGCGGCGGTGCGCTGAAAGTAGACAGCGATATCTATCTTGTCACGAATCGAAGTAATCGCTGCCGTTGTCACGACATCAAAAAGGAGTAACCCCTGAAAGGTAATAAGTGCAAGCACCATGATGAGCACGGTTGCCGTAGAAAGCCAGCCGTTACGCCAGAAGCTCTGAAAGCCATATTTGAGGATTCGCAGTAAGGTTGTTGCCATATATCTCTTGCTCCTTACATTATAATATACTTCCCGTTCGGCTCATCGCGAACGATGCGACCATCAACCATGCTAATCACGCGGCGTTTGAGCTTGTTGACGATGTCCTTGTTGTGAGTAGCCAGCACAACGGTTGTACCAAGTTCGTTAATGCGGATGAGTAGGCGGATAATTTCTTCGGTGTTGATATCGTCGAGGTTACCCGTTGGCTCATCGGCAATAATGACGGCAGGGTGATGAATCATTGCCCGCGCGATTGCGACACGCTGCTTTTCACCGCCCGAAAGCTGGTGCGGGAAGTGGTTACGCTTAGAGACAAGACCAACCATATCGAGCACTTGTGGCACAAACTCTTCAATTTCTGATTGCGGTCGCCCCCCTACCTCGAGGGCAAAGGCCACATTCTCAAAAGCGGTTTTATTTGGCAAAAGACGAAAATCCTGAAAAACGATTCCAATTTGACGACGAAGCTGACTCATCTCGCCATCATGAAGCTTGTTAACCTCGTAGGAGCCAAACAATATTCGCCCCTTCGTCGGCTTCTCTTCACCAGTTAAAAGCTTAATAAAAGTTGATTTCCCGGCTCCGGAGCGTCCGACGAGAGAGACAAACTCCCCTGGTTTGATACTTAAATTAACGTCTTCGACGCCAACGGCTTTATTCTCATATGTCTTGGTAACGTTGAGGAATTGAATCATGAGAGTAATCGCTAATAATGCGAATAAGAAGGTACTAACGCGAATAGAATCAGTATACCACATCGCCCCCC
>CAZLKS010000050.1:0-4914 GCA_964560145.1 uncultured Candidatus Saccharibacteria bacterium
TGCACCAGTGCCATCATCACGCCGAAGCTATTAAACTCGGTTCGATCGATTGCACCATTCGTTAAAATGTAAATTGACCCTTTAGTTGCACCAACTTTCTTCTCGTCGGTTAAGCCAGCTTCACGCACTGCCTGACTACCATCCATACCCTTGTTTAATATCAGGTCGACGACTTTTTTCGGCCACTCATAAGCCGGTGTCAGCCCGATGTGATATTCTACGCCGTCATAAATCGCACAGACATCCACAATCATGTGCCCGCTCTTACTGTGCGGCACCTGCATGAACCCAGCCTCGATACCGACACTTAAGTTGCAATCTTTGAAAGCCGCCAAAGCACGGGATTTCGCCCCCTCAACCGTCTCAGTTAAATTCTTCGGATGGCCGAACTCTTCAACCTGCACGTCCACGCCGACAATTTCCGCATGCTTAAACTTCGCACTCTTACCGAATGCTCGTGCAACCGCCTCAACCTTCGTCTTATTCTTCGAACCAACATGTACTCGCATATTATTTTCTTGCAATTACTTGTATCCAACAGGTGCCGCCAAAAGACTTACGATTTTCATATACAACCTCAAGCCCAGCCCCTATCATCATATCCTTAATTTCGTCGAGGCTGAAATAACTGAAGAAACGGTCGTAGTCATAGCCATAATCTTTTTCAGTTTTTACCTCTTCCGTCGGCTTACCCTCACGAACCTCCTTAACCGCAATGTATAACAACCCGCTTTTCTTCAATCGTGTTACCGCATCCTTAATAACTCGTCCCGCCTGCTCACGTGGAATATGCAGCAGCGACGCTTGCATGAAAATAGCGTCGAACTCCTGCGGCAGCGTTTTGATATCCTCCATACCGAGCGTCAAAAATTCAGCGACCGGCACCTCCCGCTTAGCAATAGCGATAAACTCTTCGGCGATATCAATGCCAACGACCTTCAAACCGCCAGCAATTAAATACTTAGCTTTAAATCCGCCAGCGCAACCAACGTCGAGCACAAGTGCACCTGGCTTAAGCAAAGAAATAAAGGCATTAGTGCCCTCCACCCACCAGTCATCAGTCTGATGATCCTTGTGCCAATCTTTGGCTATTTTATTGTATGTATCTTTAAGATTCATATTCATCTTTTAGATTCCACCCCCCCGCACAGTACCAGGCCCTAGCAGAATACTACCCTACAGGCGTTTCATCTGGCTGCTTGCACCAACGAGTTTCAACAGCATACGATTTCCCCGCTTGCATGTCCTGCACTATTATGCGCTCCTGCCGAAACCGATCGGCGAGCTCATAAACCTGATTCAGCTTCGCCAAATCACCCTCGACAACCGCCGCTGGTTCAACGTATCGATCACGCCCACCGCCGATTCCTAAGATTTCAACTGATTCAACTACAAATGAATCACCAAGAATATTTTTTATTTCTTCCGGTGTATGCACTACAGTCTGTGCTGGGTCGTAGCCCTCAACGAGACCAAATAAAACACGAAAACGCGGCTGCTCCGTCTTCTCTTCTTCACGCGAAATTCCACCAGTAGATTCAGTAACGGCCCGAAGTGCGTTGCGATACTGTTCTATCGTTGGAAGCGGTCCGAAATTTCTCCGAACGTATGCGCTCAAGCTATAGGTAAAAACCCCATCCTTGTTGCGTGGCGTGCGATAGCCGGAGAATCTGAAGTTAAGACTCCCTGAGAGCTCATTCAGGCGCTGTTCAAACGCATCATCCGGGATAGCAGTTGCAACTTCTCCAGCCCACCACTCAACCGGTGGACATTCTTTGAACTGCGCTGGTTTTTCTATCGTTCGCTTATCCATGGATATATATAATTAATTATTAAAACCCCAATTCATCATACACCTCGCCCTTTTGATACATCTCAATTGCCTGGCGGATATACGGAATAGTGTTACCTGGAAGCGCGTTCAATTTGTACCAACGCAGTCCACCACACTTATCTGGCTCCATCACCGTCGGTTCACCTGTCCATTTCTTACACGCAAAATACAAGCCAATCTGCTGGCGGTCGGTTTTGCGGTGTAATACCACCTTCATATCCAAATCCTTCGCATCAATTTCAATCCCCGCCTCCTCACGTGCCTCACGCACCATCGCCTGAATGTACGACTCACCGTCCTCAACGTGGCCGGCCACGAGACTCATCATCCCGTCCATATAACCGCTATTCTTCCGTTCGTGCATTAAAATCTCGTCGCCACGGATAAGCAGCAAGTAGGATTCTGGAATTAATTTAAAGCGTTCTTTGAGCATGAAGTTATTCTACCACTGCCTCCTCATACGATTTTAAAATTTCCCTAGCCTTCTCCAGCGACTCCCCCAGTACGAAAATATCTGCTCCATCATAGTCCGGATACCCAATGCGCATCTCCATGCCTTGTCTACGCACAATATTGGGAATACCCTCTTCCTTCAATATGCCGCTAATCAGATCAGCCTGAACAGCCGATTTAAAAAACTTCAGCGAAACTTCTTTTTGACTATTCTGCATCATGATTCTTTTTTGAATAGCTTCTTCCACTGGGGCATACTCTTCAGAAATTGCTCCGGATGTTCGGTTGTTTCTTTTTCAAACTCTTCGGGCGTGAACCATTTAATCGCCATTACTTCTTTCGGCTCCGCTTTGAAGTATTCGATTGGCTGGTCAACGGTTAATAAAAACCACTGATCGAAAAAGTTGTGGCTATGAGCAACGCGAACCTTCGGCCCTTTCTGCGGTTGAATATTCTTCAAGCCCAGCTCTTCTTCCGCCTCTTTTACAATATTTGTTTCGTAGGTCTCTCCCTCATCAACCGTGCCGGTGACGGCCGGTCCCCATCTGCCCGGATCGTTCTTCTTCGAAAGTGCCCGCTGAGCGAGCAAAATATCTCCTTTGCTATTCGTTATCCAAAGCGCAGCCACGCGATAAATATCGCTTTGCACGATCTCCTCGCGAAACTTATGACTAATTATTTGGTCGTTTTCGTCGACAATGACCTGGCGCGGTTTCATAATTTCTTTTCAGTTAAAAACTGTAAAACCTCTTTGTTCACCAATTTGACCTCTTCAGGATTCTTGCGGTAATCATGGCCGATACCCGGCACGACGACAAACTTTTTCGGGCCGCTCGCGGCTTTAAATCCGATTTCAATCTTTGCGGCGGGCACTAAATGATCCTCTGCGCCGGCGATAAATAACACGGGCACCTTTACTTTTGCGAGCTCCGCCGGAACGTCGTACTTCAGACTATCAACAGCAAAACTATAAGGCGCTTCCAGCGTAACAAACTCGCCGGCCTTGCCGGGCACGTCGCGCTTAGAAATATATGGCTTATTTTCCGGCCAGTTGAGCGCCGTACCCGCGGTGGCGCTACTCATAACACCCACCACTCCGATAATTTCCGGATGACGGGCCGCGTATAAAAATCCTACTCGGCCGCCCATACTGTGACCAGCCAGCAAAACCTTTTCAACGCCGAGTTCTTTTTTCGCGTATGCAATTACCGAATCAACATCGGCAAGCCGCTGCGTGAGCGAATACTCCTCAGGCTTGCCCTCGCTCGCCCAAGTGCCGGTCGCATCGAAACGGATCGTGGTAAAGCCCGCTGCCTGCAAATCTTTCGCGAGTCCGGCGATACCACCATAATCCTTGCTATCCAAAAACCCCGGAAGCAGCACTGCCAGCTTCTTACTGCCGGCTACTTCGCCAACATCCGCAGATAGCTTCTGCCCCTTGTTATTCAAAATAGTTACCGCTTTTTCCATATTCAAATGATATCACCAACTGAACCTCCTTGCCCATCGCCACGCTTTCGCGTGGCGATGGGCGGAACGCGATGGGAATTTAGAGTTCAATCCCTGAATTGCACTACTTGCCGAGCGCCTGCGAGCCGCCGTGCGCGGCCTTCACTGCTTCGATGAGGGCGTGCTGGAAGCCGAGCTCGATCAACTTGGCGAACGCCGCAGCGGTGGTCCCCTTGGGCGTCATCACGCGTTCGACGTGTTCACCCTCATGTACCTTGTCTTGCTGCAGGTAAGCCACCGAACCGGCGACTGTCTTGAGCGCCAGTTGGCGCGCCACCTTTGCCGGCAAGCCGATCATGATGCCCGCCTTGACCAGCGTCTCGACGAACAGGAACACGTAGGCCGGGCCGCTACCCGAGAGTGCTGTAACCATGTCGATTTGATCTTCGCGGTACAGCTCGACCTCATCGCCGAGTGCCGACAGAATCTGCCTGACATGGTCGCGGGCTTGTGCGTTCACCTCCGGTGCAGCATACCAGCCCGTAATCCCCCTGCCAATCTGAGCGGGCAGGTTGGGCATGGCCCGAACCACGCGACTATGCTGCAGGCCAGCATCGATGGTGGCCAGTGTCTTACCGGCAACCACGGAGATGACCAGCGTTTCAGGTGCCACCTTGCCACTCAGCTCTGCCAAAACCACGGGCAGCACATCCGGCTTCACGGCGAGGACGAGCACGCTTGCGCCGCTCGCGGCAGCGCAGTTGTCACCGCCCCGCCGCGTCACAACGACCTCCGTTCCTGGGGCCGTCAGCCCTTTCGCGAACGCCGAACCAATCTTCCCGTAGCCACCAATGATAGCGACCTTCATTGCGAATCCTTCCGCAGGCATCGCCTGCAAAATACTTGCTTCTCTTTTAACAACGGCCGTCGTTAAAAGAGAATTCTCTGGATTAGAGTGCGCAAAGGACACCCAGAGCGCACTATCCTCCAGTTTGAGTACTTAGTCTTAAGTACTCATTCAAATTCGCGTGGCGCAAACTTGCAAAAGAACTCAAAACAAAAAAACCGCCCTTAGGCGGCAGTTTTGAAATTCCTTGCAAAACGTTAAATGCCGCCTAGTATAAGGTCGGCGGGCATGGAGCTTGTGCTGCGTAGTTAGAAACGAAGTACGTACACAC
>CAZLKS010000051.1:0-4440 GCA_964560145.1 uncultured Candidatus Saccharibacteria bacterium
GTGGCAATCGTACTAATCAGAAATCCGAAGCCGACAAGGCCGAGTATTATCTCGAGAGTTCCTATGCTATAGGTGCTCAGATTCCAGTAAGGGCCGATGGCCTGAATTGCTACGTTGAGTGTGCTGGCTATGATGAGGCCGCAGACCGCGGCTGATAGAACTTTAATGGTGCGGTTTTCGGATTTTCGATAGAGTTGAATGAATAGATAAAGAATAGCGGCTAAGCTAACGCCGAGTAGGGAGCCGGTGATTATAAAAAGGCTCGGTCCACCGCTTTGAATGAGGAGTGTCGTGAGTTGCAACGGAGTATCAATGTGAAAAAGTCCGACTCCACCCATCAGGCTAATAGTTCCGAGTAGTGTTTTGGGCGAAGTCTCTGGCCAGAAAATATAGTAGACGGTGTGGACTGAAAGGAGAGCGAGAAGAGTTAGGGTTATATGAGAGGCAAGCAGTACCCAGATGGTATTTGTTGGATTGCTCATTAAAATCAGTGAACCAGCACCGAGGATGCCGTTATAAGCCGCGGCAAGAAAGAAGAGGGAGGTGAGCAGTTTGCCGATACTACCCTCGGTTGCATTGCTAACCCCTTTCTTGAATGCTTCAAAAAACCGCCATCCGCAGGTCGCTAATCCTAATGATAGGAGGAGGGAGCTTATTGCGGTGGCGGTAGGTGTCATTGTATTAAGCAGCTTCGCCGGCTAGTTTAGTTCTCGGTGAAGGTTTCTTCAATGCACGGCTGTCAACGCTATTCTTTGCGTCTGAGTGAATTCTACCGAGAGAGGAGAGTGCGGCACCGTAGATAGGTTCTTCAACGGATGGCTTGAATTTCGATTGCTTCTCGAAGGCGGGGATGAGGGATTCAGCCTCGCTGGCAAGAGTGCGGAAATGATTAGCGGCTCGCTTGAAGTATTCAACGAGCTGAGTTGGCTTACCGGCATCAAACATGCTGATGCTGTCTTTTCCAGTGTCAGTAACCAAACCGCGCTTCATTAAAGTATCCAAAATAACGTAAGTTGTGCTGCGGTTTATTCGAGCGCGTTCGGCGATGTCCGTCGCTCCGGCTGGGCCGTGTGAGAGAAGAGCAAGGTAGACGCTGGCCTCCTTTTCAGAGAAGCCGGCAGTTTTGAGTAGGCGAGTGAGTTCCATAGAAGAGATGAATTATATGTTGATACTAATTAACAAAATGAGATATGTCAAGTAATGCCTCGAAACAAGGACTTTAACACTTATTGTTGTTATCAATTGACAACATATTGTTGTGCAGTGTAAAATTATTTTGTCGAATCATTAATTTTAATATCCTAAAAAATATGGCTGATACCTTGGGGAGTTTGATAGATAAATTATGCACTGTGGATATGAAGCTCTGGAGCGTGATGGAATTTTATTATTTGTTTCCAAAACAATATTCTCAGGAAGAATTTCTAAAAGTGTTCTCTCATCCCAAGAAACTGAGGATGTTGTACGATAAAGTCGCCAAGCAAACAGATCTCAATGTGCAACGTGCTAACTTAATTGACGAGATTGATCAGCTTGTTGCAGGATCAATAAAGAGCGGCGATGTTTCTAGGCTCGTTCAACGGAAGTATAAAACGGGTTCATAGTTTTCAGAGAATTTCTCTCATGGGCAAGCAAGTGATTAAGAAATGGAAAGAGCTACGCTCGAGGGTGGTTTTTGATTGCAAGTGGTATCGAGTAGGAAGATTTACTTTCAAAATCGCACCAAACAAAATCGTCGACGATTATTATATGGGTTTGTTCCACGACGCAGCGTATGTTGTCGCGTTTACGAGTGCGGGAAAATTGATTATGGTGCGCCAATATAAAGCCGCTGCAAATGCTATCACTCTTGAGGTTCCTGCGGGATACCTGGAGGAAGGCGAGTCGCCACTTATCGCCGCGAAAAGAGAGCTATTGGAGGAAACCGGACATAAGGCTCGTCATTGGCGTAAAATTGGTATATTTTACAGTAATCCAACTAAGGAGCGAGGCGGCAAGTTGCATGTATATCTGGCTACTGACGCGGAGCAAGTCACCGAGCAGAATCTGGATGACACGGAGCACATACAAATTCTTTTTTTGTCGCGGCAGGAAATTCTTGAAAAGATTAGGAAAAATCAAATCAATGTTGCTGGAAGCATCGCTTCCATTTTAAAAGTTTTTGAGATGAAGAGGGCCGGTCGGTAAAGACCGGTCGGCCCTAGAAAACTTGCTCATGGGGAAGATGGGGAAGTGCAAGGTCTACTTCCGCTTCGCCCAAGTCTTTCGGCGTATCTATGGACCTCCAGTAGGCAGAACTCTGGAAGCTTCCTACTTTCTTTTGAGAAACTAGATTTTCAACTACGTCATTTTCGTCTCCCTGATCCGGAAGAAGTCTGAAAAAATCCGGCGAGGCGAGATAGGTGCCTGCATGAGCCCAATATGGCAAACGCGGTTTCTCCCGGAAGCGAGTGACCAACCCACAGTCGTCTAAATCCACCACGCCATGTCGTGAGCGATAGGGGACCAGAAGCAGGGTGAGGGCGATTCCTGTTTCGTTTGAGTTGCGGATGTGCGTCTCAAGCGCCGTTTGGAGTGGCATATCCGAAATAGTGTCGCCCTGTGAGATTATGCAAGGATCACTCGCGGTAGGGATTAGCGCGTAGGCTCTCTTTGCCGCTCCGCCACGCCCAAGCGGAGAATTCTCTATCGAAAAAATAACGCTGAGTCCGGGGATGGGGGAGAGGGTGAGGTATTCCGTTATCGCATTTGCATAATGACCGCACGCAATCACAACTTCTCGCACACCCTCATTCCGGAGCCATTCCAGATGATGACGGATAATCGGTTTTCCTTTCACTATCATCATCGCCTTTGGATGAGTAGCCGTAAGTGGCCACATGCGCGTTCCTTTGCCACCCGCCAGAACAATCGCTTGCATATTCCAGTCTCCGTTGGTAAGTGCTTTATAAAAGATAGTAGTGTTCTATATAGTTGTCATCAATTGACAACTAAACACTGCGGGTGTAGATTGGAAGTAATAAAAACTTATGCCTTCTTTACTTATGGTCAAGCAAGCAGACAAGGTAACGGTGGGTTCGCGTGTTGCAATTCGCCGAGCGGGCGGGCAAAACCAGTTTATTACTATTATTGATTCTCCGAACGCCGCGGCCAACCGCGGCGTTTTTGTTGTCAGCGTCCATGCACCGCTCGGTCAGGCCGTGCTCGGACACCTAGTCGGAGAGCATGTGACTTACTCCGCTCCGCAGGGGAGTATCGAGGTGGAGATTGTATCGATTGAGGGATAGTAAATTTCGAGACCGAGTATTCTTGTATCTTATGCTTTGAAGAGTAAGTTTGGCTCCCTGAGAATATCGCGACCGTACTTTTTCAGATAAATTATGTCGATACTGCCGAACCAGGCATCGTCATAGCTGAAGCCAATTTCTTTAACCGCCCCGCGAACCGTTGCTTCGTCCAGCCCTTCGATTTCGAGGAACGTGGGGATGTCGGGCCAGGTATCGATATCGTACTTTATTCCATTTAACTCCCACTCTTCCCGGTAATTTTCCTGATAGTTTTTTCTCGTGAGTCCGATGCGAGCCAGGAATTCATCCGCCTTTTTGAGGTCGTCCACGACAAACTCCAGTTCGTTGGTCCCGCTTATTGTGGCGTCACTGGTTATCTGCTTGAGAGCGAGTGTAATTGCCTTGCCTTCATCACGAAGTCTGACCCAGCTGTGCTGGGCATTGAGTGCGGGACTGTCAAAAATAACTCGCTTCATGAGCTGGCGCGGCTTCTTAAGTTGTGCGCCCATGGCTTTCAGTTTACTTCTAACCGCCGCCTCATCAATTTCCAAAAATGTTGCTTCGTATTCTTTTTGCATGAGTAATATGACTTGATTATACCCTTGATTCCCCAAACAAAAAGCCCCCGTGAGGGGGCTTTTTGCAATCTCAGCGGAGTCAGTACTAGTACTGAGCACCACCGACGATCGTAACTGGGATGACGGTGGACTCCAACGAGATGTTGGAAGTCGTACCATCGCTCCAGCGAACATCTCCAGCGGCGTTGATAACCGCAGTGAGGTTCTCGGTGTTGTTCGTCGCGTCGTAGAAGCTCGAAGAGTTCACACGAACTTTGACGTTCTTCGTGGTACCGGCAGAGATCGTGTAAGCCGGGTTGAAGGTAACAGAGCAGCTGTTACCAGCACCTGGGGTACAGGTCTGCTGAGAAGCACCAGTCAGAGCAACACCAGTGTAGGTGTCGATAAGGTCAACCGTGAAAGCGGTCGAACCGTTAGAGACGGCCGTACCAGCGAACTTGATGGAGACCGTGCCCAGGACAACCTGGTAAGCAGAGTCAGCAGCGAAGTTCAAGGTACCCAAGTCATCGTTCAACTGACGGCTGCGGCTCGTGGAGCCAGCAGTGGCAGTGACACCAAGCTTGGTGCGGTAGACG
>CAZLKS010000052.1:0-4132 GCA_964560145.1 uncultured Candidatus Saccharibacteria bacterium
CATCCTCGTTACACGTGTCCTCTTATTACTAAAAGGGGTGGACTATATCACGACCCGACTTCGCTAAAGCTTCGACGGGCGAAGCCATAACAAAGCGGAGGGTCTCTTGGTATCTAGTCTCTACGGAGTCCTCCGAATTAAGATCGAAGTTCCCACGGTATTCTCCACGACCAACGCGATCGAGCGGAATCCACCGTTATCCCAAGATTTTTCAACTAACCTTTCGGCTAGAAGCTGCAATGCCTTCACAGCGAGGCGTTCTACCACTGAACTACTCCGGAATGTATTAAGTTTTACTATGCCGCGAAATTTCTGGTGACTCTTCTTTTCTCCGGTAGAACGCCTCGCGCTCGGCGTGCTCCCAGGGCAACTAATTCCTGCGAGTATATTAGTGGAAGTTGCCCGTTTTCGCCTGGTGGCGAAAACCCACTGAACTACTCCGGAATATTAAGTTTTGGATACCTGAATATACTACTCGAATAGTCTCTTAATTTCAAGAAGGGGAGGTATGCGGTATGATTGAGAGATGAAAAAGAGAGTCGTGGTCAATGATTTAATGCAGAGGGGATACTCTTATGAGCTGACTGAGCCAGTTGGTAAGAATTTTGATGCGCGATTTAAGCCGCAGCTCACACCGCAGGAGATGCTCGAGCTTGGCGTCTTTGGCGGCAAGTATATGACCGACTGCCAGGATGAGTTTCCGAGCGCCTGGTTTAAGAAGGCGAAGCTCTGTCACGAGAAGCACGACCCTAAACTAAACTTTTTTAAAGTGAACGCAAGTCAGTCGCTCAAGGAGTGGCAGAAGAATAAATGGATGCATCCCGACGACCCGCGTGGTTGGTTTCAATGGTACTGTCGCTACTACATGGGGAGAAGGCATGAGGATGATGAACGGCAAATAAAGCGATGGGTAGCAATCAGGCGGCACGTTACGCAATTAAAGAATGCATGCAAGCTGGGGGATTTCTCCTGCCATACGCGTCAGCGGCAGGCACTGCTGCACTGGGCCGTTGATTCACGGAGACTATAGCTACCGCCGGCGCGGCTCGAACTCGGTGATATACTTAAGGTGTCATGCTGCTCGAGCCACAACTCGCACAAGCTCTCTCGGCAATCGTTTTACCAAAGTTTAACGTAGAGTTTTATTTCGGTTTTTTTGCGTTTGTGTTTTCGATTTTAGTTGCTGGTTACTACATTATTGATTGGGAACATTATCATAGTCGGCAGGCGGGGCATGTTACGCTGCTTTGGGGAATTGGTTCCTTCTTGAGCTTCTGGTTCGCGATTCCTTTTCTGATTGCTAACGCCGGACTGCCGGTGGTCGTGACTGATTACCATCCGCTTTTTTCAGCCATGATTCCACTCGCATTCTTAGGCACGCTCCTTATTTACCGCGGAATTCGTTCGCTGAGTAGTCCTGGCGGTAAACAGCTTGATATAGGTTTGGCGGTTTGGTTTTTCTCGAGCGCAATGTATTTCGGCTACTTTTTCTTCCATCTTGAGGTCGTAGCTTCTTATGCAGCAATGATTTTCGGGGCGGCTGTTTTCTTTATGGTGCTTTTCGCGGCGATGCTCATTTCGCTTGTTGCTTGGTATAAAAGAATTGATTTGCATCAGTTTCCCTATACGGGAATAGGAATTGTGCTTTTTTCGGGGGCGACATTACTGCAGCTCGCCAGCTGCGTTGCGGCACTCTTTAGTATCATGCGCTTGCCACCGCAACTTTGGTTTGCGGCACTTATGGCGACGGCGACACCATATGTGTTGCAGAGCGTGAGCGTCCTCATGTTGACCTGCGGACAGTATTATCTGCATCGCGAGCAAGCACCGCATCAAACATTTTCATTTTTCAAAAAAGATTCGCAGTAGGATGCGGGAAGCATAAAAGTGACGCGGGCACACAGAAGGTCTGCGTGCCCGGTATTTGCGATTGTCCAGCACTACTGCCGCAGGGGATAGTTGCCATCCCAGCAGGCGTAGCAGTACCTGTTTGGATTTGGCGAAAGCTCACGGAGTGTCTGAAGTGGCAGGAACTCCAGCGAGTCGGCACCGATGACTGTCCGCATCTGCTCGAGACTCATGCGGTTGGCCGCCAGCTCGTCGCGTGTCGGAGTGTTAATCCCGTACCGACACGGGTGCCGCACCATCGGGCTTCCGATGCGCACGTGAACCTCTCGTGGATTCGCCTCGCGGAGCTGAGAGACGAGGCCAGGCATCGTCGTCAGACGGACGATGGAATCATCAATCAGTACGACGGACTTGCCCTTCACGAGCTCACGAGCGACGTTGAACTTCATGCGGACTTTGTCATCGCGAAGAACCTGCGTTCCGTCGATGAAGGTCCTTCCGATGTAGTGACTTCGCAGAATGGCAGGAAGATACTGACCGCTTCGTCCACTCGTGGCGAACCCAAGTGCAATGAAGACGGCGCTGTCTGGTGCGGGGCAGACGATGTCTGCTCCGAGTACCGGACAAGTCTCTTCGAGCTTGCTCCCGAGCTTCATTCGAAACGAGGCAACCTCGTCACCCATCAGGTTGCTGGCCGGATGGGCGAAGTAGATACTCTCGAATCGGCAGTGAGCGACGCTCTGTCCGCAGTCCGGCATGAATTCGGACTGGGGCTCCTGGCCCTGCACGAAGGTGACCACTTCGCCTGGTTCGATGTCTCGAACGAACTCTGCCCTGATGCCCTCTATCCCAACTGTCTCGGACGAGAGCACGGTTGCGGTGTCGAGGCGTCCAATCGACAGCGGGCGATTTCCACTCGGATCACGAGCGGCAATCAGTCGATCAGGGAGAAGAAGAACGAGCGAGTAGCTCCCGCGGACACGAGTGAGCGCCGCGATGAGGTCCTTCGTCGGATCGCCGGTCGTACCGCGACAGAACAAGTGCAGGATGCACTCCGAGTCCATCGAGGTCTCGAAGCTGACCGTCGCAGCGAGTTCGTTGCGAAGCTCTTCGGCGTTCGTGAGATTGCCGTTGTGAGCGAGCGCAACGTCACCGCCGCGATAGATGCCGACGATGGGTTGTGTATTTCCCTTACCGGGGACATCGCTTACGGTTGGGTACCGAATGTGCCCAAGAGCGATGGGACCGTGGAGGAACTCCAGAATCTCGGGAGTGAAAACGTTCCGGGCGATGCCGGCTGCGGCATACCTGAAGAGCGAGCCCCCGTTGCTCGTAACCATGCCAGCAAAGTCCTGGGCACGGTGTTGGATAGAGTGCAGACCGTACTTGGTCAGCAGACTTGCCATCGGTGCACCTGAGACTGCGAAGATTCCACACATCGGTGAACCACCCCTTCCTGAACGTGGTGCCAAAACTGGCCTACCGTCAGAATAGTATAGTAACCATTGTTTGCAGACAAGACGAGCTATCTTTTTATGAAATCAGCCAGAAGAGTCTCCGTTTCTTTTTTTGAGTAGGTCGAGCTGCCAGCTTTTTCAGTTGCTTCTCGGCGCTGTCGTATAATCTCGTACAGAAAGAGTGCAGCGGTAACCGAGACGTTGAAGCTCTCGACGAATCCTTGCATAGGGAGGTACAACAGATGATCTGCAGATTCGATGGCAGTTGCAGAGATGCCGCGGTGCTCGTTGCCGACGACTAGTGCAATCTTTTTTGCGGTGAGATTGGCTTTGGTCGCATCTTCAGCTTTGTTATTCAAAATAGTCGCGTGAATTTCATACTTGGCTTTTCTTAAATCGCGAAAACACGCCCGAGCGCTTCTATATATATGGAAGGTGAGCCACTTGTTGGCCGAGCTTGAACTCACTTTGCCGATTTTCTTCAGATTATAAAAAGTCTCTTGTTCAAAGATGACGTAGACGTCCTGAATGCCGAGCCCATCGCAGGTGCGTAGCATAGCCGCCGCGTTGTGCGGGTCGTGAATGTCTTCGAGCACGAGTGCTAGTCCGGACTGCCGCTTCTCTGCAACGGTTCTCAGGCGGGCTAGTCGTTTATCACTTGGTTTTTTTGTGGATTTTTTCATTGCCATATACTCACGACAATACCAAACTTTCGCCATGGCGGAAAATTGGTATCCTTCTCAACCTACGATGTTTATCACGGGCTGGGAAGGGGGGGCAGAGCTCGCGGCGATAGGGATATCGCTACGGGGTGCCCGGGGTTGCTC
>CAZLKS010000053.1:0-3996 GCA_964560145.1 uncultured Candidatus Saccharibacteria bacterium
GAATTCGTTTCTTTTGCCTCTCACGACCTAAAGTCCCCTATCAACATCATCAAACAGTTTGCTTCGCTCATTGCCGATGGCACATACAAAGAGCCGCAAAAGATTCAGGAAACCGTAAATAAGATTAAGGTTAATGCTGACCGAGCAACGGCACTCGTCGATGACTTCTTGGATATTCGCAAGATTGAAGAGGGCCACATGGATTACGCCTTTGAAATAAAAGATATCGTGTCCTTCGTAAAAGCTGCAACTGAAGAATACGCACCACTAGCTAAGGCGCAAAAGAATATCGAAGTATCCTTTGCGACTTCAGTAGCCAAGGCAAATGTCAAAATGGATGCCACGCGTCTGCGACAAGTCATTCAGAACCTTCTATCCAACTCTCTAAAGTACAGCGAAAAAGGTTTTATTAAAGTAACTATCACCGAGGAACAGTGCACTATTCTGATTACCGTAAAAGATACCGGCCTTGGCATGGATAAGGCACTCCTCCCCATCCTCTTTGAGCAGTTCCACCGCGACGCCAGCGTTGCCAAAAAGATTCAGGGCACTGGGCTTGGCCTCTACATTAGCAAACAGATTGTTCTCGCTCATGGCGGCGAAATCTGGGCAGAGAGCGAAGGCAAAGGAATGGGTTCGACTTTCACCGTCCGACTTCCGAAGGCCTAAATCAAAAGCTCCCCTTTCGGGGAGCTTTTGATTTAAAACTAAGCTTTTTTGTTACTCTTACGTGGCTTCTTTTCCGTTTTGACAATCGAACCGACTGCTGCACGGCGAGCCTTAAACTTCTCAACTTTACCAGCGGTGTCGATAAGCTTTTCCTTACCAGTAAAAAACGGGTGGCAGTTAGCACAGATTTCAACCTCAATCTTTTCTACGGTAGAACCAAGGGTGTACTTTTTACCGCAACCACAAATGGCGACGGCGTTTGCAAAATACTTTGGATGAATATCGTTTTTCATAGTTTAGGTAAATACCTACCGGCATAGCTTTTAGGCGAAGCACGGGTCGGATTTCGTATGTCAGAAAGTATATAGATTTTTCAGGATTCGTCAACCCCTCGCGCCATTCCCTCTCGTCCCCTCGCCTGATATACTTAAAACCAGCCTTCATTAAATTAATCTTATTAAATATAGTTATGTTGCACAGAGTTGCGCAGCGTTTCGGTGAGCCGCTTGTAGCATGGTCTCCGGTAGTACTTCGAATCATTGCTGGTGTAATCTTTGTTTATGCAGGATGGATGAAAGGCGGCGAGATGCAGGCAACCATCGAAAACTTCGCCAAAATGGGCTTCGCTGCTGCAAGCTTTTTCGCATATCTCGTAACGATTGTTGAGATAGCGGGCGGCATCGCCCTGATTGCCGGTCTCTGGACACGAGTTGCCGCTAAGCTACTCGGAATAACCATGATTGTTGCTGCAATCATAAGCTTTATGGCAGGCGGTTTCGGCATGGCCGGCTTCCCACTTGCGATGCTAGCCATTTGCTTCAGCCTATTTACAACGGGTGGCGGAAAGTACTCGATGAAAGACTAGCGGTGCAAAAGATTAGAATCCAAGCACTAAAGCCGGCAATGTATGCCGGCTTTAGTTTTGATAGTCGCCCAAGAAGCGAATCCGCAAATCATCGCAAACTGACTCAATAGCACGAGAGGTATCGATAAGGTGGTGTCGTAAGCCCGTATCCCGAAGATGCTCTAGGAACGTATTTGGAAAATCGCGCTGAAGCCGACGCTCGATGCCTTCTCCTTGAGTTCGATATCCCCTACCTTGAAGCCGCTCACGACAAATATCTATAGAAGTGTGACACAGCAAAATATCAATCTCGTATCGAGTACTAAGTTCAACTAAGGACGAAGCATTTAAC
The DNA here is from genome assembly GCA_964560145.1 of uncultured Candidatus Saccharibacteria bacterium. Classification (GTDB taxonomy): domain Bacteria; phylum Patescibacteriota; class Minisyncoccia; order UBA6257; family 1-14-0-10-44-23; genus JAHFLF01. The sequence goes on from CAZLKS010000053.1 coordinate 1,866, forward strand.
TCTGGATAGTTCGTACCAAGCTCCAAGATGACGCGCGGAGTATCGAGTGCCGTAAGATATTCATAAAGCGATGTATAAGCAATGATATTCTTTTCCTCGGGCGGCACCTCACCCGATTCAATGAGCGGCACAAGAAAGTGCCAAACATCAATAACCGTCCACCCCGCACCAATCTTCTTTATAATACTGCTTTTCCCAACACCGGGTTTTCCCGCCAATACCAGCAGACGATTTTTAGATTTCATATATTATCTTCGTCGATACCTCTCTTTAATGGTGCGATAGAGCCTATTTTTTGCTGGAGGCACAGAACGCATTAACTTGGCAGGATACTTCTTCTTCACCAAGCGAAGCTTCTCGTCAACAACCGAATGAACATCAAGACCTAAAGAAACCGTCATCACGATTCCGTAAATGAGCACATCAGCGAGCTCCCTCCGAACCTGCGCGAAAAGCTTTGCATTCGCCTTGAGCTTTGACGTACTCATCACACCCCACTGAAAAAGCTCGAGCAACTCCGCCGCTTCAATACAAATAGACTTTGCGATATCACCAGGAAGTGGCTTATCCCAATTTCTTGCTTTCAAAAAAGAAATAATTTCCGTCTCAATTTTCCCCATGTCTTTGCTATCAATTATATTCGCGCGTGTACTGTTGTCAATATATACCAACAATAAAACTAGGGCACTCCGCCGTTCCCCAAACCCAATTACGGTGAGCGAAGGGATGCCACTCAGAGTTACGAACCCAATAGCTGAAGTGAGGATATGCCGCCCTAGGTTACGGACCATTCGCTTGCGATGGGCCCGGTTACGGTGAGCGAAGGGATGCCATTCCAGTTTCCTGGACTATTCGCTTGCGAGGATTCCCGAACGGGAAGCGATACGATATGGTGTTCAGGGTTTTCTGACCATTCGCTTGCGATGAGCCCGGTCAGAAAACCCTGAACGCCATATCCTGAGCGAGCTATTGACAAACTTTTTCTATCGACTATACTAGTGCTTACCAACTGGAACTACTGAAATCTCTGCTGATAGGTAGTCCCGAACGGAAGCGAGAAACACCCTTGCTTCTGACAATTGAAAAAAGAACAGATAATCAGTGCATCCGTCCCGCTCCCCTGCCTCTTCAAAGCCAGGGAATCGAGACGGGTGTATTCTTTATACTTCGTAAGACCTGCCTACCGGCGGGCAGGAGCATAGATTATACTCCCCTGCTCTTTGAAAAGACTTCTTTGTATCGCAAGGTACAAAGTCGAATAATGACAATAAATGCAAGTAGAAAGATTAGAATCATGCGTTGTTACACCTTTGAACCGGTGTAACGACAAAACACTATAATTGTGTAGTTGTCCCAATACTAGATACTTGTAAGTCATCGCGCGTAAGCACGATGACTAATAATTATCTTATTAATGAGGATTTGATCCTGGTCCAGGATGAACGCTGGCGGCGTGGATAAGGCATGCAAGTCGTACGGAACTACTTTTGAAGAAGTTTGAGATTACATCAAGGATGACCGATTGAGTAGTTTAGTGGCGAACGGATTAGTAACACCTTAGTACATACCCTAAAGTCAGGAATAACTAATCGAAAGATTAGGTAATACCTGATATTATCGCAAGATGAAAGACGCAAGTCGCTTTAGGATTGGCTTAGGCCTGATCAGCTAGTTGGTGAGGTAATGGCTCACCAAGGCTATGACCAGTAGGGGGGCTGAGAGGCTGTTCCCCAATGATGGAACTGAGACACGGTCCATACTCCTACGGGAGGCTGCAGTCGAGAATATTCGACAATGGAGGAAACTCTGATCGAGCGACGCCGCGTGAAGGATGAAGGCCTTAGGGTCGTAAACTTCTTTTCTTCGGGAAAAAGTTATTGATGGTACCGAGGGAATAAGGGGCTGCAAACTTCGTGCCAGCAGCAGCGGTAATACGAAGGCCCCGAGCGTTATCCGGATTTATTGGGCGTAAAGAGAGCGCAGGTGGTCCTGCACGTCTCGCGTTAAATGGCAGAGCTTAACTCTGTCGCCGCGTGGGATACGACAGGACTAGAGCGTGTGAGAGGTGACTAGAATTCACGGTGTAGGGGTGAAATCCGTTGATATCGTGGGGAATACCAAAGGCGAAGGC
>CAZLKS010000054.1:0-3916 GCA_964560145.1 uncultured Candidatus Saccharibacteria bacterium
TTGTCCTGAGCGCAGCCGAAGGATTCGACTCTGGGGCCCGGCACACATTCGACTCGCCAGCTCGCTCAGTGCGAGTTGTTTCAGTTTTCATATTGATAGCGGCTTGTCCTGAGCGCAGCCGAAGGATTCGACTCTGGGGCCCGGCACACATTCGACTCATCAGCTCGCTCAGTGCGATTTTTTGTTGCATTAAGACGCAATGATTTTCGTTTGAAAAATCTTTTGACAAAAACGTCAAAACCCGCATGGCGTCTAATCTTTTCCACTGTTTTGCCTATTGCCACGTTAAGAGGCAGGGGCGTAGAATGTATGGGCTAATGAAAGTGTTGTTTTTTGATAATAATTAATTTTTTCTTCCTACTCCCCAGCATGAAGAAGCGCATTGTGGCAAAAGCGGTCGCCGCCACTAAGAAAGTTGCGACCATCTCTTCGAAAGAAAGAGATCGACAAGTTAACGCATCGTTTTCAGAAAATGCACTTAAGATGATGAAGAAGCGCTATCTTGCAAAGCGTGAGGATGGCACGCAGGAAACCCCTGCAGAGCTCTTCCATCGGGTTGCCCGCGGTCTGGCCGAGGTTGAAAGAACTAAACACGGAAAGTCGGCGGCCGAAGCTGCTAAGTTAGAGCAGGATTTCTTTGACATCATGGCCAACAAGGAGCACACGCCGGCTGGCCGAACTTTGACCAATGTCGGTAACGGTACTCCGATTATTGCGAACTGTATCGTTTTGCCAGTTATGGACACTCTGGAGGATATCTTCCAGACATTAAAGGAAGCCGCTTCTCTTCAGCAGGCGGGTTCTGGTCTTGGTTTTTCCTTCGGACACCTTCGTCCAGCTGGAACTCCAACAAAGCGTACTAACGGTATGTCTTCTGGACCAATTGAGTTCTTGAAGATTTACAACACCGCCTTCGGTATCATCAAGCAGCAAGGACGTCACGGTGCGAACATGGCAATCATGCCAGTGCATCACCCAGACATCTTAGACTTCATTCATTGTAAGAAAGTTGAGGGCGATATTCGTAACTTCAATATCTCGGTTGGTATTACTGACGAATTTATGCGGGCGGTAACCGAAAAGCCTAACGAACAGTGGATGGCTACGTGGAACGGTAAGAAAATGAAGCCGCATCGTGTTCTTCGTACGCCGAATGGCTCGGTCACCGGCTTCGAAGAGGTAGATATTACTGCAAAGCAGCTCTTTGATGAGCTCGTTGAAGGTGCTTGGTTTAATGGTGAGCCTGGCGTGGTGAATCTGGACGAGGCAAACCGTACCAATCCCCTTCCGCAGCTCGGCGAGATTGATTGCACGAACCCATGCGGTGAACAGTTCCTTCATCACTACGATGTTTGTAACCTTGGTTCGTTGAATCTGTCGGCCTTTGTGAAGAACAAGAAAATCGACTGGGCGCGCCTTCGCCAAGTCACTCGCACCGCCGTTCGCTTGCACGATAACGTGATTGATTTGTATGGTCACCCCGTTCAGAAGGTTACCGATCGGGCACAAGGAACGCGTCGTATCGGCCTCGGTATCATGGGTTTTGCTGATATGCTCTATAAGTTGGAGGTAAAGTATAGCTCCGATGAAGGACGCGCTCTTGGTGAGAAGGTTATGGAGTTCATCAACCTTGAGGCTCACAAGATGAGTCAGTCGTTAGCACGGGAGAAGGGAGAGTTCCCACTTTGGAAGGAGAGCGCTTGGGGTAAGAAGGGCGTCAAGATGCGTAATGCTGCCCTGACAACCGTCGCACCAACCGGCTCCATCTCGATGTTCACCGATTGCTCAAGTGGTATTGAGCCGAACTTTGCCTTGTATTTCACTAAGCAGGACAAGGATGGTCTTCAATATAAGTATTTGAATCCGGTCTTCGAGCAGGCCCTCAAAGATCGTGGCATTGATATCGAAAAGAGCGGCGTTATGGCTGAGTTGCTCAAGACTGGATCGATTCAGAACTTGAGCACCTTGCCGAAAGACCTCCGCGACACCTTTGTTGTTTCGATGGACATTTCTGCTGAGGATCACATCAAAATGCAGTCTTCATTCCAAAAGCACGTCGACAACTCAATTAGTAAAACGATTAACTTCCCGAACAGTGCAACTCGCGAAGAGGTTGCAGCTGGGTATATTCTTGCATGGAAGATGAAGTGTAAGGGTATGACCTTCTATCGTGATGGTAGCCGACAAGTTCAGGTCTTGAATATTGGTACAAACGAGATTAAGTCGACGACTGACGCTATCGGCGGAGGAACGACTACGGCGAAGACTATTGAGAAGCCTCTGAACCTGCCAATGGATGAGCACCGCGTTACTCCGCGTATTCGTCCTGAGGTAGTGAATGGGAAGACGTATAAGGTAAAGACCGGCTATGGCAGCTTGTTTGTGACAGTTAACGATGATGAGCGTGGTGCACCGCTCGAGGTCTTTGCAACGCTCGGTAAAAGCGGTGGATTCTTCCAAGAACAGTCTGAAGCCCTCTGTCGCCTCATTTCAGTGTCTCTCCGTAGCCACATCAAGGTAGAAGAAATTATTCAGCAACTTAAGGGCATCCGCGGTCCGATGCCGGTTATGACCAATAAAGGCACGGTTCTCTCGCTGCCTGATGCTATCGCTCAGATCCTTGAAGAGCATGCAACTAAAGCGACTAAGCCAGCCGCCGAGGCCAGCCAGGTTGCGGAGCTTGTTGCGGCTGCAACGGCTAATACACAGAAATCTGCTGAGACGCCGATTAAAAAGCAGTCACTTGCCAACTACGGCATGATGCCGGGTTGTCCAGAGTGCGGTGGTAATCTGATTCTGAAGGAGGGGTGTATGGCGTGCTCGAATTGTGGGTTTTCTCGTTGCGGATAGAGCTACCCGTCTCGCTAGTGGCAAAATTACGCACCTGGGGAGGTACGCGTACAACGCGGAAAAACTGAATAGGGATTCTGATCCGGCCCGCCATTTGGCGGGCCGGCTGCTTATTCTACCCTCCCTCTCTCTGTCATTGCGAGTACTCGAAGCAATCCATTCCCTTATTCTCGCCCCTCCCCCTCCCCGATTGTCATCCTGAGCCTGCGAAGGACCTATTCCCCGTTTGTCTCCCCCGCCTTTTTTCATTGCTCGAAGTCATGCCAAAGGCAGATTCGCCTTTGGCGAACAATCCAGTATACTATTCTCAGCACTCTATCCTTCTTACTCTTCACCATTTGCTATTCTTCTATGCAACTCAAAACCAATCTCCATCTCCATTCACAAGAAGACCCGGCTGACGGTAGTTTCATCGGCTATAATGCCATCGAGGCGATTGACCGCGCGGCGCAGCTCGGATTTGAAGTCCTTGCTTTTACGCTCCATAATTCATTTTTTTATTCTGACGAACTCGCCGGCTACGCGCTTTCAAAGAATATTTTGCTGATTCCTGGTATAGAAAAAACAATCGAGGGTCGGCATGTGCTTATTCTTAATGCAGATGTAAGAGCGGAAAGTATTCAAACGTTGACCGCGCTTGCTGCTTATCGGCAGGCAAAAAAGGACATTCTGGTCATTGCTCCTCATCCGTATTACTACGGCAACATCTCAGTCAAAGAGAAGCTTGACGCAAGTCCGCAGCTCTTTGATGCGTTAGAGCAGAGTTGGTTCTACCGCGAGCCATTCAATCGAAACATTCGCGCTCAAGATGCGGCTGTTCGGCTTAATAAGCCGCTGATTGCGACTTCCGACCTACACGTGCTCTCTCGTATGGACAACTCTTATGCGGTCATCGAGGCGGCCGAAAAAACCGTTGCCGGAGTTTTCGAGGCAATCAAGTCTGGTGCTTTTACTAATCACAGTACTCCTGCAAGCTGGCGCTCTATGGTAGCTCAAGTCTGGCTTACTCTTGCCCACCCCGGTGAGCTCTCTATCTTTAAATCGTCTCGATAATCGCCCGTTCGAT
>CAZLKS010000055.1:0-3829 GCA_964560145.1 uncultured Candidatus Saccharibacteria bacterium
CCCGGCACCCACCACTGGCCTTCAGCTGGCTTATTCTTTCGCTTACCGAGCAAGAATGCCCCTTCGTGAACAATAACAAAGTCCACCGTGGCAACCGGCGTTAATTCGAGAATCTTCTTATACTCCTCAGCTGAAAGGAACCCGCCTGCTTTCGTATTTTCGTACACTTTAGTATTTCGTAATAAGTAAATCTACGCCCGCTGCTCACCTGGCGTCGGTTCCGGCACCGCACTCTTTGGCAGCGGTATCTTTGCCGCCAACTCATTTTGCCCGTAATAAAGCAGGTCGTGATGCAGCATGATTTTCACTAAATCACGAAGCTTCGTCTTTGGCTTCCACTTCATCATCCGTTTCGCCTTACTGATATCCGCCTCAAGATAGTCGACTTCGGTTGGACGATAATACTTCTGGTCAATGCCAACGTACTTTTTCCAATCAGTAATACCAACAAGCTCAAAGGCAATCTCAACAAACTCGCGAACAGAGTGAGCCTCTCCTGAACCAATCACGAAATCCTCCGGCTTTTTGAGCTGCAACATCCGCCACATCGCCTCAACATACTCCGGGGCATACCCCCAGTCACGCTTCGCGTCCAAATTACCGAGATAAATCTTCTGGTCGAGGCCAGCCATAATACGGGCAATACCACGAGTTATCTTGCGCGTGACGAACGTCTCACCGCGGCGCGGACTTTCATGGTTAAACAAGATGCCGTTCACGGCAAAGATACCATACGCCTCGCGATAATTTCGCGTCGTATCAAAAGCGAAAACTTTTGCGATGCCGTAAGGACTGCGCGGATAGAACGGACTCGCCTCACTCTGCGGCGGCTTCGTCATACCGAACATTTCCGAACTGGACGCCTGATAAAACTTGACCTGCCGGCCGGTGTTCTCCTGATAGTCTTTGATTGCCTCAAGCAGACGAAGAGTGCCCATCGCCACGATGTTTGCCGTGTACTCTGGCAAATCAAAAGAGACTTTCACGTGTGACTGAGCGCCAAGGTTATAAATCTCATCTGGCGCAACCTTATAGATTAGCTTACGAATCGTGTTCGCATCGGCCAAATCACCATGATACAGGAACAGGCGCCGACCTCTGTCATGCGGGTCCTGATAGATATGGTTAATGCGACCGGTATTAAATGTAGAAGCACGGCGAATAATGCCATGCACCTCGTATCCTTTATCAAGCAATAACTCAGCCAGATACGAACCGTCCTGACCGGTAATGCCAGTTATAAGCGCTTTTTTCGGCTTTGCAATGGGATCCATAGTAATAAATGATTTGATTACGAATAGTGAAACGATACTATACCTAGTCCTATTAGTCTACTCAAGAAACACGCCAACAGACTTGAACATCGGCTCGAATTCTTTCTGGTATCGCTCCGTAAACATAAACAGCGGAAACTCATTCTTCACTCTTTCAAACGCCTTCCGTGCTACATCGAATATCGTCGCCCGTACCGAAAGCGTTCCCAGAAATAGCTGCTGCTCGAGCAGCAAAGAATCGTTCCTATAATCAAGCTCCGCAAAATAGTCCGAGCCAAGGGCATACTGCTCATTAAGCATGAAGTAGTTGAAGAGCAGCTTCATCTCTTGCAGAGACTTCGGCTGATACCCGAGGTCGAGCGCTTGAACGAGTTCACGATTTATTTCATCGATTGTTGCTGTTCCGACCGACAAAATTGCATGATAAAAATGCGGCTCGCCGACCAGTATGTCATAATCTACTGCCTTTTTCATTTCTTCGATTGCCCCAGGCAAATCCCCCAGTGCTAATTTGATTCGTGAACGGACAAATTGAATTGGTTGACGACGTGGGGATAGCGCGTCCGCCCTGCTAATCTCCTCGACTGCTCCAGTTAGGTACTTCTTATCAACACGATGAAAGGTGGTTCGCGCATCCGCTATGGTGTAGTACAAGAAATGATTGTTCGGGTCCTTAGCGATAGCTGCAGGATACTCAGCAATAGCCAAATCGATTGCTGACGCCACATCTGGTATGACAATCTGTCCCATCATTTGTTTAAGCGAAGCCACATAGTTCTGTCGGATTTCCGATGAGTATGGATAGGTCAGCGCAAATCCTTTTCGATATGCTTCAATCGCCTCCTTTGGCAGCGCATTGGCAAAATAATTGAGCCCTTGGTACTGCAAGGCATTCGCGTAGATAGTATTCGCGTTAACCTTAAGTAGCCAGCCAACTCCAAGAATAGCTATAACCATGCATAGCACCTGAAGGGCGACGGGGACAACTCTTGTCGCGGCTGCCTCCTGACCTTGATCTCCTGCCCCTTCGGAAATAAAAGCAGCAATAATAAAGAACATCAAAAACGTAGCAAACGAATCAAACAAGACGGCGTTGTGCAATCCGTAAGCAAGCAGGAGTCCGAGGCCGATAGGTGTGAATATATTTGGGCGGCGCACCAGCCGCCAAGCCAGCACAATAAATATCGCCAGATAAGAAACAAGGCCGATAATGCCAGTCGTAACCAGCGACTCAAGATAAGCATTGTGTGGCTTATCCCAATAAGTCTCGTCTGAACCGACTCGCATTAAGCTTGGGTCATAGCGGAAGTCAAAAGCATAGCGGAAATTGTCAGTCCCCCAGCCAAGCATCGGTCGCTCCTTAAACGCATCAAGGGCTATCCCCCAAACAATCTTACGGTTGTTAACCGTCGTATCGGTAAAGCTGAGAACAGCGAGACGGTCTAACCCCGGAATTTTCTGCCAGATTTTCGCTGAACGCGTAGTAATAAACGTCGCGGAGAAAACCAAAAGTATTGCGAGTGTTATAACTGCCGGCTTTTGAACAAGCGAGCCCAACCTGACACCACTTCGCAAGTCCCTCCAAGCATACCAAATCAATAAGAGAACTAATCCAGCAATTAAGCCGAGCAGGGTGCCGCGTGTATTCGCAAGCAAAAAAACAATTGCATACACGCCGAGGATTAGTCCGAGGACTCGTCGGTACCACCTCATCGACTGCTCGTAGAGCCCTTGGATGAAGTAATAAATTCCCCATGAAAGCAGACCAAATCCAAGAACATAGAAGACATCATCGATTCCATTTGCGCGAACCACAACAACCTCAATAATGCCAACTAAGCTCAAAAGACAGGGTACGAGCCAGCTCCTACGCTGCGAATCATTCGCAGTGCTTTTCTTTTCCGACAAAAGCCAACCAGCGATAGCCGTTGTGAAGAGTAGATAGCCCGCCAAAAAGGAAGGATTGCCCAGCGTACCACTCGGTCGATCACCGACGAGCACATAGAAAATTCCTGGAAGAAATTTATTAGCGATAACGGCCAGAGCCATCACCGAACCGATGGCAGTTAGGTACTGCATTATTTTCCGCCAACTCATCACCCGTGCAACAGTCTGCAGAATGAGAGAAAAGATAAAGGTATGCAAGATAAAAACAATGCCGATTGATCTATCTTGCGTTGACCAAAAGCTTTTCTCAATGTTGTATCCAGTACATGCAGTTAGTATCAGAACACCAATCCAAATTATCATCACCCAGTGAATCGAGCTCAGCCGAGGACGATACTCTGGTCGGCTCAGGATGAGCCATAACCAAATCAAGAAAAGAACCTCCACGATAATCTGGAAAGTGAAAACCTTCAAGAAAATCAACGGATAGACCGTCTCGTGGCGATAAACAAAAAGCGTTAATGGTGCAAGCAGCGTCCCCCACGTCAGAACCTTGAGCCAAAATGATTTAAACATATACGAGAAATAGTATAAGGCATTCGGATTCACCCGTAAACAAAAAGCCCCCGTGAGGGGGCTTTTTGCAATCTCAGCGGAGTCAGTACTAG
>CAZLKS010000056.1:0-3789 GCA_964560145.1 uncultured Candidatus Saccharibacteria bacterium
CTTATTCGTACGAATTAGCGCTATATGAGGCAGGGATTACTCTAGTATTCGTACTAGTGCGCCGACAGCAGCGATTCCAAAGACGAGTAGAATGCTCTCGACAATTGCCAGCTTGCGAGTTCCCCAAGCGTGAATCTCCGGCACCAAATCAGAAAGAGCTATGTACATGAAGAATCCGGCTGTTACGGCGAGGAGGGCGGGTAGTGCACTTTCGATACTCGGGCCGATGAGGTAGGTCAGTAGTGCGCCAACGAGTGCGGCACAGGCAGAAAAGATGTTGTACCAGAGTACTTTCTTGCGAGAATAGCCAGCCTTCAGTAAGATGCCGAAATCCCCTATTTCCTGCGGAATTTCGTGCGCACCGACAGCAAGGGTGGTTACTACGCCCAGGGCGGGATTAATCATGAAGGTGATGGCTATTGCTACGCCGTCGATAAAATTATGGATACTATCGCCGAGCAAAATCAGCGTGCCGGTTGGCTTTTTGACTTCGCCAAGGTGCTCGTGGTGGTGATGGAACCAGTGAATAAAGCGTTCGAGCAAAAAGAAGATGAGAATGCCGATGAGTACCCATAGGAATATGCCGTGAGCTGAGGTGTCGCCCCCTTCCGCTGCTTCTATTGCCTCGGGAAGTAGGTCAAGAAAGGCGGTACCGAGGAGTGTGCCGGCGGCAAAGGCAGCAAGGGGTTCTGAAAGCTTAGTCGCCCACTCCTTTTTGATGAGTAGGATAACGCCGCCGATAAGGGAAACAACGCTTCCGAGAGTCGTGAAAAGCAGTATTTGTGTTAGTGTGGACATATTTTATTATTTGCAACTAATATGCATTTGCAGCACATATGCAAGTTATCATACCTTAGGCTTGATGTCTAGTCTGCAGGCGGAAAGTCCAAGTTCCTTCGTTTCACTTAGAATGACGTAGGGGGCGAGTCTCTCTCCCGTGTCGTCCTGAGCTTGTTGAAGGGTCTACCCTCTTTGATGCACTAGAGGCCAACTATCGGCAACGATAGCCATAACGGTTTCGCAACCGTATCGTTATACTCTATAATAGAGGGGCAGATTACATCCGTAACCAATAGTCATTCCATTCGTTCTATATGTTAGAAGGCGAACAAGCCTATGTTGAGAAGGCCAGAGCGGGTGATTCTGCCTGTTTTGGTCATCTATATGGTCATTACCTGACCCCTATTTACCGGTTCATCGCCTTAAAGGTGGGGACGCGGCAGGAGGCAGAGGACTTAACTCATGAGGTCTTCATTAGTGCCTGGCAGAAGTTGCCAAGCTACGAGGCTCAGGGCTTTCCCTTCGGTAGTTGGCTCTACAAAATCGCCAGGAATCGCGTTATTGACTACTACCGGACCAAAAAGGTTCATGTAAGTATCGATGACGAGATTGCCGCTCCCGAAGATTTGTTCGGGGCTCAGTTTGAGACGGACTCGCAGCTTGATGTCAATTTCGATGTGGCGTCCGTAAAAGAGGCCATGCAGCAGTTGACTCCAGAGCAGCGAGAGGTGATTCAGCTTCGTTTTCTTGATGAGTTGTCCCCTGCTGAGATTGCAAAGGTGCTTGATAAAAGAGAGGGCACGGTGCGTATTATTCAACATCGTGCAATTACAAAGCTCAAAAGCATTCTTGGCGAGTAAAAATATGATTGAACAGAAACTCCAAAATTATTTTAAGAAATATAAGGCGATTACTCCAAACGCTGATTTTGCGCATCGTTCGCTTTCGCAAATTACGTGTACTGCTCAGTCGCCAGCACCAACTGCCACCTGGTTTATGCGTTTTAAGGAAACGCTCACGACCGGAAGTGCCGTGGCTCTGGCTAGTCTCCTTCTCCTCATACTTGTTGGTGGCATCTCGTATGTGGCTAAGCAGAGTGGTCAGTTTGCAACGAACGTTTCTATTAGTAGTGACGTTTTGAGTCGTGAGGCATCACTCCTCACTTTTAACGTGCAGCTTGAAAACGCTCAATATTTTGATGAGTCTGCTTCTCAGGTCGCACGCTCACTCGATCGATTATCTGGCAATTCTCAATAGTTAAAAGCTATCGATGATGAGTTCGTTTAAGAATAAAGTAACCGTTGGCCTAATGCTCCTTCTCGGAGTCCTTTCTTTTAATACGACGGTTGCCCAATCACCGGCGGTTAAAGCTGCTCTCGGGAGCGTTCAGACGAAAGTTGCTGCACCGATTGAAACGATTCAGTCAACGCGTGATGCCTTGGTGAGCATTCTCGACCTAACCCTTGCCGAGATTAAAGACGTGAGCGAGCAGGATAAGCTTGGTGCGGTCGTTACCGGTGAGGACGCGTTACTTGCTTCAAGCGCGCGTGTTATTTCTGGTCAGCTTGCTATGTACGCTGGATACATTGAGATTCTTCGCGCGCGGATTCTACAAGAGGGACAGACTTTAACGACGCTTCGCTCTATCGCAAGTGACTTTAAGGTGTGGCGTGAGAAGGTTTATGAGCCGGCCGTACGGCAGGCATTTAATTCGCTGCTTGTTTCACAGGGAAATGAGATTCTTTTAACCGCTCAGCATCGGTATGAGAAAGTCGCTGGTGACGTGAAGAAGCTTCAGCTTTCTCGGGGTGTTTCCGCAAACGTGTTGCTGCCATATCTTGAGGACGCTCAAAAGAGAATCATGAGCGCGGGTACGTATCAAAATGAAGCACACTCTTTGTTCGTCGATGACCAAGCAGCATTCGTAAAGAGTTCTTACGCAGGAATTCCTGGGGGGCCAGTTGCTATTCATCTTGAGCGAGGAGCACGGGGCGACTTCTCTTGTTTGACGAATGCAACTCCGTCGAATCGCGGTTGTCAGCTTGTTTTTCGACGCACCGAGGGAGGGTATTATATTCTGAAGTCCTTTGATGGGTCGCCGATTGTTTACGGACCAAGTGATATCTCGCGTATCTCTGGTGTAGCGATTTATGTTGGGTTGGCTCTTGCTGGTGACCCTGTTGTGGGTATTGTGTATGTTGAGTCCGTCAATGTCGCTGATGATGAGAAGAGCGAGGCGACAGAAGTAAAGGTTGCCGACGCCCCACTTTTAAGCGCTAACGCCACGGAGAGTCTATTGCCAACTGCTACGGTTCAGTCGCTGATTAAGAAGGTTATCGCTGAAATCAATGCGGCGTACCAGAAGGATTTTCTTGTGATGGCGAAGCTCGCAAAAAAGATTGCTAATTAGCGATTAAGGACTCTCGAGGGTTAAGAGCACCACTGTGTGGTGCCCTTTGATTTTCGGGGCTGGCGATGATAGGATATCGATACTTCAACAACCTATATGAATCTACTCTCAAAGAATATCGCAACGGCAGTGACTACGCTGCTCCTCATTGCGCTCGTGTTCACCTTTTTTGTCGGTGATGGTACTCACCCTAAGTCGTTAACGATGAATGAGCTCGCGCAAAAGGTAAATGACGGTCAAATCACGAAGATTCTGGTGAATGGTGATGAGTTGGCGATTACGCTCAAAGATGGCACCGAAGTAAAGGCGGCAAAAGAAGAAGAGTCTGGACTTTCTGAGACGCTTAAGAATTATGGCGTTGACGGCGCCGCTCTACGCGCTGTTTCGCTCGAGATACAACAAGAATCAGGATTTCAATTTTGGATGGGGATTCTCGTCCCGACAGTCTTACCACTCTTGATCCTAGTTGGTTTCTTCTGGTTTATGTTGCGGGGCGCAAAGGGTGGGCAGGGGCAAATCATGAATTTCGGTAAGGCGAATATTAAACTTTCAGCTCCGGGTGGCGATGAGAAGGTCTCTTTTGCTGACGTTGCCGGCCT
>CAZLKS010000057.1:0-3083 GCA_964560145.1 uncultured Candidatus Saccharibacteria bacterium
AAAACTACAAATCATAATCATCGTGGCTGGGATGTTTTTCCTAGTGGCGGCAGTTGCCACCTCTAATTACGAGCTGGGTACTCGCGAAAGACTTTTCTCGTCGATTGCGGTTTGGGTTGGTGTTGCTTTGTGTATCATTGGGGCTGGAGGTGCGGTGAAGGCTCATGCTGATGCTCAACAAGCTCTAACCGCCAACTCGGCGAATATGCCGGTTGAGCCGCAGGTAAAGGGCAATTGGCGAGGACTTCTCTGGGCAGGTGGTATTTTGATTGCTATATCGATTATTTGTGTACAATGGCTTGTGGATAATGCCGGCCTCGCTATTATCTTCTATATACCGCTCATTGCACTACTGGTTATTGGCGGAATCATGTTCGTCGTTCGTGGCGTCTCCATTAAAATAAAGTCTGGCGAATAATATGAAATCTTCCGCCGATATCAGAAAAATGGAAAATTCTCCCCAAAAATCAAGATTTGCGAATCCCTATGCATACATCGGGCTGGCTCTAGCCCTATGGGCGATTTTAATCTACGGTTTGCCATTAAATCGAGGATTAGAATTTCTCGGAGCTTTTCTTTGGGCATACTTAATCGCATTACCCGCAGGTTTAGCAATTATTCTAGTCGGCCTTATTAAGGTTCAGAAATCGTGGCAAAGAATAATGAAAATAGTTTTGTTGGTCGGGCTACTCGGAGGTGCGTTAACTGGGTTTGTTCTCTTCGCTCCTGATTTGGTGCCATATCGTCAAAAAACACCTTACCAAGCACCTATCGGTAATCAAGTGATTCCACCAACGGAACAATTGGAGGCAGCTAATTATAATGTTCAAACTATCGCTATTACATTTCCGAATGGTGGCGAGAAACTCGTGAAGGGACAGTCGTACACTATTACCTGGAAGACGGAGCCGGACTTCAACTATCCTCAAGTTTCAATTACGCTTGTTAGTAGTCCGTCGCTTCAGGCAGTAACGCCCGACCAGCCGTCTACTCATATTACGGCTAACACTGGTAGCTACGCATGGACAATTCCGAAAGATTTTCAGCCTCAAATTTGGGTTGCAGACGGAGTCGGTGCTGATAATCGCCAGACCCTTAGTAATGATCAAACCGGCTACAGATTTTTGATTGAAGGTTGGCCTCCGGTTGGTCGTGCGCAAGGTCCGTTCGGCTACAGTAATGCACCATTTTATATCATTTCGCAATAAATAATTATGAAATCATCCGCTGATATCAAAAAAAGAATAAAGTCCGTAGCCAACACTCAGCAAATCACTAAAGCGATGGAGGTGGTTAGTGCTACCAAGATGCGCAAGTCTCAGGACCTCGCACTGAAGGCGCGTCCTTATGCTTTTTCGGCTTTTGAACTTTTAGCGAGCGCTTCAAAGAAGATGAAGGCGGGTGAGAAGATGCCGGCACTCCTTTTGAGCAATGAATCTAATAAGACATTGGCGGTTATCGTTGCTTCCGACAAGGGATTAGCTGGATCGCTCAATGCCAACGTGATGCGTAAAGCCCACGCAATGGTTAACGAGCTAAAAACAAAAGGAGAGCTAGATATTGTCACCGTTGGTAAAAAAGCGACGGCCTATTTCACCTTCCGCAAGTTTATGGTTGCCAAGGAATTTATCGGACACGGCGATTTCGTGGATATTACCGAGATGAACGAACTTCACGATTTTATCAGTGCCAAGTTCCTCGATGGAACCTACGGCAAAGTAGTTTTTGTATACACGAACTTTTTGAGCACGCTTCGCCAGGAGCCGGTTGTGCGTCAGGTTTTGCCGGTTGCACGTGAGAATTTGCATGAAATGATTGAGGGTCTTACTCCTAAAACTGGTAAATTCTCAGAGCCTAGTACTCAGAACTTAGAACTTGAAACAGAGCCCTATCTTTTCGAGCCAAGCAGAGAAGCGGTACTCAAAGAGCTCACCGACAGACTCTTTAAAATGACTCTCTATCACATTCAGCTTGAGAGCAACGCATCAGAGCACTCAGCGAGAATGGTAGCGATGAAGACGGCAAGTGACAACGCATCGGAGATTGTAGATGACCTGACGCTAATCTATAACAAAGGCCGACAAGCAAAGATTACGCAGGAGATTATGGAGATTACATCAGGGTCGGACGCAGTGGGATAAAAAAGTTATCAAATATGAGCTACGAAATACTAAAAATTACGAAAATACGAAAGAAAACATGAAGCGCGAATTGTTCGTACTTTCGTATAGTTTCGTATTTCGTAGCCAAATTAATCAAATAAAATATGGAAAATAAAAATAAGGTGGCAGGGAGAATTTCGCAGGTTATCGGTCCGGTGGTAGACGTAGACTTCGCAGAGGGTCAGACTCCAGCAATCTATAGCGCATTGCACACGAAGCAGGAGAATGGTGTTTTAACCTTGGAGGTTGCTAAGCACTTGGGTAACGGCCGTATTCGTGCTATCGCTCTTGGCGCAACTGAGGGACTCGTGCGTGGTAGTGAGGTGACCGATACGGGTGCGCCGATTTCTGTGCCGGTGGGTAAGGAGGTTCTTGGTCGTTTGTTCAACGTGCTCGGTGAGCCGATTGATGAGGGCACGAAAGAGTTTGCAAAGCGTTCGTCTATCCACCGCAAGGCGCCAGCCCTGCCAAATTTAAATCCGAAGGTTGAGGTGTTTGAAACGGGTATCAAAGTTATCGACCTCATCGCTCCGTTCGTGAAAGGAGGTAAGGTAGGACTCTTCGGAGGTGCCGGCGTGGGTAAGACGGTTTTGCTTCAAGAATTTATCCGCAACGTTGCTGAAAAGGCAAAGGGTATGAGTATCTTCGCCGGAGTCGGTGAGCGTAGCCGTGAAGGTAATGACTTGTACCACGAAATGAAGGATTCTGGCGTGCTACAGAGTACCGCAATGGTCTTCGGTCAGATGAACGAAGTTCCAGGCGCTCGTCTACGTACACCGCTGGCTGCTCTGGCAATGGCTGAGCACTTCCGTGACGAGGATAAGCGCGACGTGCTGCTCTTTATCGACAACATCTTCCGTTTCTCGCAGGCAGGTTCTGAGGTGTCCGCACTGCTTGGCCGTATGTCTTCAGCTGTGGGTT
>CAZLKS010000058.1:0-2922 GCA_964560145.1 uncultured Candidatus Saccharibacteria bacterium
CTGTGGTGGAAAAGCCTTGATGTCGGTCAACGACTCACAGATGATCAGATCGCAATGTTTCTCGGCTGGTCGCCTACCGAAGAGGTGAAGCCCGAAAGCAACGGCTCAATCACGGTAGAAATTATCGAAGCGACGGAGCGCAGACCAGAGCGCGTCGCTCTTGGGTTCTACAACGTCGATCATCACATCGATATCGAGCAAGCTATCGCCATGGCGAATGATATCCTTGAAAAAACTGGCGAGCTAACTTCAGCACGGCAACGTCTTGCCAGCCAGCGAGAGGAAGCCGGAGCGTGGAAAGAGCGCGCCGATTGCATGGTTGAGCTAGTCAACGCTGCGTTGGCTGTTGCTGACAGCATCAAGATTTGGGAGGGCGGCAAGACCGCAACCGCAAGCCCTCCTCTTTGTGCCGACTTGCTGAAACTGGCTACACTCTACGTGTCAAAGGCAGCGGAAGAGAGTCGGAGCGATAAAGAGCAATAGATGAATCTAAAAACAAAGCTACTAACATTTCACCGGCTATGGGGGCACACAATCATCATTGCCATTGTCATCGCCATTGTGAGCGGATGGCAGCGCGGTCTGGCGTTTGCGTGGGCTGTCATCTTCCTGGATTCCATTTTGAATGCAATCTCCGCGGTATTCTCAAATGAAGCTGCCGAGCCGACCGACAGCGATGAAGTCACGCTCAAGCTATCCAGCGACAATTGCAATGAGTTGATATCCGCCATGATCGTGGCGATCAGCTACGTCAAGACCGCGGCGGATGAGCACCCATTGTCAGAGCCAGAAGATAAGGAGCGTGTTCAAGGCTTAATCGAGAAGACCGAAACTTGGCGCGATATTTTGCGCCAAGTGGCAAGCGTGTTGCAGAAGGAGCAAGATGGGCAACAGTGAGCAAACAGGCGGGGCGTATCTAATAGCAGCAGGCCTCACGGTGACAAATCGTGCAGAGTATGCCGTTTCTTTTTCGGCGATTAAGTTCTGCGAGGGTGGAGGAGTTGATGTAGTAAGTGGCGTACACCTTATCCTCAGCACAGATGATGAATCGGCGCGGCAGAGGGCAATGCAGATCGCCACCGACAAATACAAGCCAGCAGATGGCTATGTCGGTCACGTAGTCGCAGCAGTCAAGATTTTTGATGTCGCCGAAGAGGTGGCACCTAATATGAAGGGGGACAATGATGAGTAAATTTCGGAAGAAGCCAGTAGTGATTGAAGCCATTGAATGTTCAGAGGTGAAACGAAATATTCACAACGAACCAACAAGTCTACCGCGATGGATTATCGACGCGTATCACGAGTTGACGCTGGTAATGCTTCCTGATGGTATTGCGATAAAGACGCTTGAAGGTGACATGCTCGCATCCGCTGACGACTGGATTATTCGGGGCGTGAATGGCGAGCTTTATCCATGCAAGCCCGACATCTTCAACAAAACCTACGAAGCCGTCGAATCACGCGAGTGGGATTGACTCTGAAACGGAAGCATTGGCAAGCGCCGTAGATATCCCAAATTCGCCTACTTGATATATCCCAATATATCCCAAATGGTGTCCACTGGATATCCCAAATAAAACGCCCAAAAACCACAAAAACACAATAATCTTTGCTAGAAGGCAACGCCCAAAATTTAAAAAGTTTTGGGCGTTTTTCTTGTTTGAAAATTCGTTGATTTTTTCTCGTAAAATGTAATCACGCCTACATAAAAACACTCTAAAATCACTATACTATAAATACATAACTTGTCGTATAATTTATAGTTATACGTAACAATATTATACGTAACCAAAAAGGGAGAAAACCATGTTAGCAACAGAATATGCTCAATGGCACGGAATTGAAAAGCAAGGTGAAAACGAATCTGATGCCGCATTCCAAAGCCGGGTAAGTGGTGCGCTGCGTGATGCTGGAAATATTATCGAAGCGCATGAGGTTGCGCAGGATAAGCGGTTTGATGCGGAAGGTGCCGACATGGTTCAGTCTGGAATCATGGGCGCAGTCGCCATGGCAATGAGTAACACGAGCTATGGGCGATCAGGAAGTTCTCTTGTCGGTGATGAGATTGCCGCGGGTGTAGTCGCTGGCGCAAAACAGCGAGATGATTCGGCAATGCTTATGCTTGCCATGCTCATGATGTCCCGCGATTAGTTACAAGGGAGCGCCAAATGATTACCTACGAATTCGCCGTCGATGGCAAAAGCATTCCGTTTCAAGCCGCAGACAACAATCACGCCATTGTCTGGCTGACAGCGACATGGCAAAAGTTCTGGCGAGGAAAGGTGTATAGCGGCTCTCTTTATTCAGACGGAAAGCTGATCGCCGGTGTTGGGTTTCCATCAGCGCAGGCGGCAAAAGATGATGTTCGTGTGGAATGGGTGTCATAGCGTACAGCATTCCCAACTAAGATAAGCAAACCAAAGGAGGCAGTCGCACCGATTCAGGAAATGGCGGGGAGCCAAGCGGCGAGGTGTTCTGGAACATACCGGCGTTGCAAGCCGGAGTGCTGGTTCGATTCCAGCGAGCGCGGCTCAGGCATCAATAAGACCTACCCCAAAGACCGCCAACGTTTTGTTTTTTTTACTGATTATTTACACCCCTCTACGCGTGCGCCGGGGTCGGCGTCAAGGTGAACGGTCGGCAGGATGACCGCTACAACGCGAATGGGGACATTCTCCTTGTGGGTGCTGGGCGAGAGGGAGGGCTCTCGCCCAGCCAGCAAAATTTCAATAAAGGACAATACCATCATGAACGTAGGAAAGAACGTCGGAGATAAAGTAATCTGGATGCAAGTGAAGTCTTACGGGAACCAAAAAGAACTGAGCAAGCGCGAGGGCATGATCGCTTCAATCGACGGCAACAAAGCCACCGTTGCCCTCACTGGCTACGGCGCAGGGAACGTCACTGTTCCGCTTGCCGACT
>CAZLKS010000059.1:0-2921 GCA_964560145.1 uncultured Candidatus Saccharibacteria bacterium
GTTAACTGATTACTAATTAACTTGATTATCTATATGCGCATTCTTACTTCTGAAACACCTGACAAAGTTGGCCAAACTGTAGAATTATCTGGTTGGGTTGCGAACCGACGCGACCACGGTAAACTTATCTTCCTAGACTTGCGCGACCGTGGCGGCATTATTCAAATGGTGGTCACGCCGAAAAGTGCCGCTTATGAAGCCGCTACTAAGCTTCGCTCCGAATGGGTGATTCGCGTTAAGGGAGAGGTTAAGGCACGTCCCGCAGGTATGGTTAACGCAGATATTGTTACCGGATCTGTTGAATTGGGTGTCGCCGAGCTCGAGGTGTTAAATGAAGCTCAGACTCCGCCGTTTCCAATCGACACTGATGGTCATGAGATTGGTGAGGAACATCGGTTGAAATATCGCTACTTAGACTTGCGCCGTCCGCGCGTACACAAAAATATTAAGCTTCGTAGTGAATACGTGCAGTTGGCACGAGAGTATTTGTTTAAGCAGGGTTTCACGGAAATTGAGACACCTTACTTTACCAGTACAACACCAGAAGGTTCTCGTGACTTTGTGGTGCCGAGTCGTATGTATCCGGGGCAGTTTTTTGCACTGCCACAGTCACCGCAGCAATATAAGCAGCTGCTCATGGTGGGCGGATTCGAACGCTACTTCCAGATTGCTCGCTGCTTCCGCGACGAAGACTTGCGTGCTGACCGTGGCTTTGAGCACACGCAGCTCGATTTGGAGATGAGTTTTGTTAATCGTGAGGAGGTTATGGCACTTGTTGAAGGGCTTATTATCTATGTCTGTGAAAAGCTCGGCGCCAAGATTCGCACTAAACCGTTTCCG
The DNA here is from genome assembly GCA_964560145.1 of uncultured Candidatus Saccharibacteria bacterium. Classification (GTDB taxonomy): domain Bacteria; phylum Patescibacteriota; class Minisyncoccia; order UBA6257; family 1-14-0-10-44-23; genus JAHFLF01. Next base: position 841 of record CAZLKS010000059.1, read on the forward strand.
CACTTCACATACGCAGAAGCAATGAAGCAGTATGGTGCTGACAAGTTTGATATGCGCACCGAAGAGGAAAAGAAAGACGGGACGCTCGCCTTTGCGTGGGTGAAGGACTTCCCATTCTTTGAAAAAGACAAAGAGGGAAACTGGACCTTTACGCACAATCCGTTTTCCATGCCAGCGCCGGAACATCTCGAGTGGCATTTGAGGGGTGAGCATGTTGAGGAAATCGTCACGCAGCAGTACGACCTTGTCTGCAATGGCTTTGAGGTCGGCGGCGGTTCAATTCGTGCGCATCGTCCGGATATTTTGAAAGCGACTTTCAAAACGATGGGCTACACCGAGGAGCAAATTCAGGCGGATTTTGGTCATATGCTTGATGCTTTCAGTTTCGGTGCGCCGCCGCACGGTGGTATCGGCTCGGGAATTGAGCGCATGATTATGATTTTGACTGGTGAGCAGTATCTGCGTGAGGTGCAAGCCTTCCCACAAACGGCGACCGGTCATCCGTCAGTTATGAATGCTCCGACACCGCTTTCTAAAGAGCGTTTGCGAGAATACGGTTTATTAGTGAACGAAAAGTTCGATAAGAAATAGGAGGCTATGTCTACGGAGTCTATCAAATCTGCAGCAAACAGCTCATCCGATAAAAGCTTTCTTGACCGAAGAGAGGCGATGCCGACGAGTCTTGCCGCTGCGTTTCCGAACGACCGTATACCAGAAGACAGTGAATTGTCTGTTGACATCGGTGATGTTCGACAGGCTCCAAATGATTTCTTTCGGAGCAAGGGGCCTCTTTTTGCGGCTTGCTGGTTGTTAAATCATTTCGCGACTGCTGAATCAATCGGTGGCGATGCGACGCAGGTTCCTTATGAGGACGTGCGAGAAAGGATGACACGCATTTTTCGCAGTGATGATGACTTTGGCTCGTATATTCGCGGGGCGTATGATTGGTATCGCCGTTTGCATGGCGGTACTGATTAAGCTATACTGAGCCGCATTATTAATCACACTAGATTTATGGCACTTAAAAAGGCAGCTAGTCCAAAAGAGGAGTTAACATTTGTCATGATTAAGCCGGACGGTGTCCGCAAGGGTCTTACCGGTGAAGTCATTCGTCGCTTTGAACAGCGCGATTTGAAGATTGTGGCTCTTGAAATGTTTATGCCGACCAAGGCGCAGATTGATTCTCATTATCCGAAGGATGAGGCTTGGCTTCGTCGCGTTGGACAAAAAACGCTCGGTACTTATAAGCAATACGGTTATGATGCTAAAGCAGAGCTCGGTACTGATGATGATTTGAAGCTCGGCAAGATGGTTCGTGGCTGGCTCGTTGATTTCATGATTTCCGCTCCGCTCGTTCGTATGGCTGTTCAGGGTATTCACGCTGTGGACGTTGTGCGTAAAATTGCCGGTCCGACGCTCCCGTATAAGGCGGAGATGGGAACTATTCGTGGCGATTACTCAATTGACTCACCGTTACTTGCTAACAAGGAGAAGCGTGCAGTCGCCAACATTCTGCATGCCTCTGAAACTGCTGAAGAAGCTCTCCACGAAATCGAGCACTGGTTTGGTAAGGCAGTTATCCACACTTACAAGCGATACGGTGTCGACGCCTAGCCTTGATTCAATCAATGTTTCTCAACAAAACGCCACGCTGTGGCGTTTTGTTATTGCTCCGACGCTCTTGGGTACGGTATAATTAAGGGGATCCCGTAAAAGATTTCCTATTACATTTCAGAAGGGACTGCGAATCGCATTTGGCCTTGGTCAGATTGCTGAGCTAACCCACCTAATACTTATTAGGAGTTCTGAAACGGGATCACTAAAGAATCTGCCTCATGGCGGATTTTTTAGTTGCTTAAATGGCAAATTTTGAGTACAGTTATGCACATTCACGACATGCAGAATATTCGAAATTTCCTCATAACCGCGCATATTGATCACGGCAAGTCGACTTTAGCCGACCGTATGCTTGAAATCACTAAGACGATTGAACAGCGCAATATGCAGGCGCAGTTTTTAGATACCATGGATCTCGAGCGCGAGCGGGGTATTACCATCAAAATGACGCCAGTTCGGATGGA
>CAZLKS010000060.1:0-2613 GCA_964560145.1 uncultured Candidatus Saccharibacteria bacterium
ACAATGCGAATATAATTAATAATACGAACAAAATAAACCCGACTTTTATAAAAGTGCCTCTATTTTAGGACCGAAGAGTTAGCCTGTCAATTACTTTTTGGTCTCGGTTGTGTACGAGATTATATTCACCCCTTTGAAGATTTCATCCGCTTCCTTTGGCTCAACAGCAGTAATTTTGCCATCCTCGTCGAAAGAGACATTCACGATTGACCCGTTCTGATCATTCAAGGTCATGGTTCCACGCGCACAATCAATTTTATGAACCTGCGTGTAATGTGCCATCACGCCACTCGATATGTTCAAAACTCGGATAATGACACCGCCGCCACTCTTTAACGTATTGGCGATATCCTTGCAAGGTGACTTCTCATCAGCTAACGAATTAAAGGCATGATTCTCTCTTATGACGAAATTATTGGTAGTGAAAGATGCTTTTATGCCACGCTTTGCGAGCAGGCTCAGCTTACAAGACAGGAGCTCTCGGAACTGTTCTGGGGTTACTCCCTTTATCCATGGGATTTTCCTACTATCAGCACAGCTTACCATTTCGTAAAATAAGTCTATGCCAAAGGTATCTATATCCATGTTCGCGAGACTCGTTAGACCACAAGAATTTCCAGACTGAACATGATATTTTTTTGCGTCAAATTTTTCTGTTTCGTTCTCGCCCTGTTGGATAGTCTGATTATTACTAAAAAAGAAACATCCCCCCGGCCCATTATCTACCCCTATAGTAGTTACTCGGTTTTTGACTCCTATGGTATAGGTCGTACCCGAGGAAAGACTAATTTCGTATGGTGTTTGCGACTTCTCAAGTCTATCTGCCATCGCCTTCATTTCGGTTGCTTTCTGCGGATTCTTCAAATCAAAGAGAAAAGTCTTTTTTCCGTTGATTAACTTAACCGGCTGACTCTTATCAAGCTGGTTCATCACACCTTTAAATTCCTGATAGGTCAGGTCAGTGATTTCTCTGCCATCCTTTTGCGTAGGTCGTCTTTGCGCAAAATCGACATCCTGAATTGACGGCATCATTGCAGCATCGCTCTCCTGAAATTGTGCCTGCTGATTCGCAACATAAGCCACACCAACAACAAATCCCATAGTTGCTGACAAGATAGCCCAGCTGTACCACGGATGTACGTGGCGAACAGCAACGGCACGATAAGTGTTCTTGAGACCTGCGAGCATGTTCTCGGCTTGCTCCTGTGGTGTTGGGCGATTCATGCGGTTTTTGATTTATTTTGTTTTCGAACGTCTACCTAGAAGGGGCTACTGGTGCCAAGGTTGGCAGGGGCCCGCTGTTAAACCATGCTCGATGTATCCACATAATCATTTGAAAGACTATCTTTTATGTTCAATTACAACGCCATCAACACTAGATGAATTGAACATACCATTTACTACGTCTGACGAAGGAACCGATTGGGCTCCGACGATTGTACCAAGCACAACCCTCGCGGTTACAATATAGCCATTTGGATCACGAATTACAATTTTTCCAGTACTGCAATCCATTGCAATCACTTGTGCCATATGCCCACCCCCACTAAAAGTAGTAATGCGTATCGCAGCGCTTCCACCATCGGCTAATGCTTTTTCGATTTCCTTGCATGGTGACTTTTCCGGTCCATCTTCATCAGGATCCTTGAAGAGATTAAAATCAGGTCCTGCAATCATCAGCCCATCAGCGTGTTTACCAGCTGGAAGCTTGGACAGTTTACAGCTAAACATTTGTTCAATTTGGGCATAATTCACTCCGTTCACGGGATTCATCCCGGAAAATTCTACCCCAGCTTCTACTGCACACTTAATAACGATGTCCTTCATATCAATACCAAACGTGTCAAGATTCATGTTAATCAAGGAAACCAAAGCACAACCGGATGTGTGACCCTGGTCGTAATGACCATCGCGCTTATAAAATTCTTTCGGTTCGCCTGGCTTACCATTTACGTAGTCACTGGCAAGGGCAGCAAATTCCTCGTCTACAACTGTAAAGCAATTAATCATGTCGCCCGAAAAAACACCTCGTCTTTCTACTTGACCATAAGGCCTTAGAGTTGAAGTCTTTGAGTCAGGTTGTTTGATGAGGATAATATTTGCGAAGGATTTTGTTGGCGCTCCCTGCATAGATGCTCTAATGTAATACGAACCAGGCTGGAAAGACTCAAAATTATTAATAATGTACGTCAAACGGCCAATTTCAGCTGGATTTGCTTCGCGAGTTACAGCAAGCTTTGCAAATGGACCCACGGGCTTACCTGATTTATCAGCCATTGCATAGGTGAATTGCGCCTCTGAGTTTTGGCGAATAACACCCGCATTAAAAACAATGACTATCCTCGGATTTGTCTGTATTTCAGTCCTATCCGCCGGTGAGACAATTTCGAAGAGAGCTTTGCCGGCCTTATCGAACACAGCAGTGCTATTACCCAACGTGGAACTATTTGATCTACCTGAAAGAATTGCTGCCTGACTGGAGTCAAACTGAGCGTTTTGGTTGGCAACATAAGCCACCCCCACCGTAAAACCAATTGCAGCAGCAAGAATTGCCCACGTATACCACGGATGCACATGGCGTTTAGCCACTGCCTGATAAGTATTCTTGAGACC
>CAZLKS010000061.1:0-2444 GCA_964560145.1 uncultured Candidatus Saccharibacteria bacterium
TCGGTACAAAAACGAATGGTGATGAGGGGAAGTACTGGCAGTACTGGGTCAACAATGTCGCCATCAGTTACGGTGCCGACGCTTACCTCGTTAAACCGGGCGATGTCATCGAATGGAAATTTCTACACTACAAGTGATACTTACGTGTGTCATCCCAAATCTCTGTCATTCTGAGCCTGCGCCTGCCGGCAGTCAGGAAGAAACTAACCGTAACGCCTCTGTCTTTGCGAGTACTCGAAGCAATCCATCCCCGCCTCTGCTTTCTATAAATATCCTGGATTGCTTCGAGTACTCGCAACGACAAACAAAAAATAACGAATAAAAAATAGTATGAACAAAAAACTACTCATCGCTACCGTCGTCTTCTCAGCAGTAACCATCGCAGCCCGTCTTCTTCCGCATATGCCGAACGTCGCACCGATGGCCGCCCTTGCATTGTTTGCCGGCGTTTACCTACCAAAGAAGTGGAGTATTGTCGTACCGATGACAGCAATGATCATCAGCGACAGCATTATCGGTTTTTATGAGTGGCAGGTCGTCGCTGCAGTCTACCTCGGCTTTGCTCTCACGATTATGATTGGCTGGCAGCTAAAGAATCGAATAAGCCCACTCGCAACGCTGAGCGGTGCTCTTTCTGGTTCAGTTGTCTTTTTCCTGCTAACCAACGCCGCCGTCTGGGCCTTCTCAAATCTATACCCAGCGACTGGTACTGGTCTGATGAACTCTTATTTGATGGCGCTACCGTTCTTTAAATTCTCAGTAGTCGGAGACCTCGCCTGGACAACAGTCTTCTTCGTTGGCTACCAGTTCATACTCAAGCATTTTCCAGCTGCTCAGCTATCAAAAAATCAAGAGTCCGCTCTGTCGACGGTTGCAGAGTAGACCAAAAAACCACCCAGAAGGGTGGTTTTTTGACGTCCTTTTTATTAAATCTTTGGGCGCTGCTTGTGCCAGTCGGTCGCCTGTTGGTATGCATACCCAACATTGAAAACTTTTTGCTCGCCCCACTGCGGCCCGATGATTTGCAACCCGACGGGCATACCACGCTCATCCGGCGTTGCCACACCTTCTTTTGGCTTTACGAATCCACACGGCACAGAAACGGCGGGTAAACCAGCCAATGAACTTGGGATATTCAACTGGTCCGCGATGTAACCGAATAACGGATTTGCGGCGGCCGTTCCGATAGTTTGAGCAACGGTTGGCACCGAGGGACACGCCAACACATCGACATTTTTAAACACTTCAGCAAACTCATTGATAATTAAGCCGCGAACACGCTGAGCCTTTTTATAGTACGCATCGTAATAACCATGACTCAAAATATAAGTACCAGTTAAAATGCGGCGCTGCGCCTCAAGGCCAAAACCTTCGCCACGTGTTTTCGTGTACACCTCAAGTAAATTGGTGGCGTTCTTCGATGACTCAGGAAAACGGATACCATCAAAACGAGCAAGGTTCGAGCTAACCTCAGATGGGCAGATGATTGCGTACACGAGTGAGCCGTATTTGGTGTTTGGCAAATGCACATCAACGAGCGTTGCTCCCCGCTTTTCTAATTCTTTAATAGCCTCCATCACGCGAGCTTTAACATCGGGATCCATGCCATCAACAAAGTACTCAGACGGAATGCCAATTCTAACGCCGGTAAGATCGGCACTGAGTTCCTTTGTGTAGGCAGGAACTGGCGTGGTGCCAGTAGTCGAATCATGCCCCCAATCTTTACCCGACAAAATCTCGGCCGTTAGTGCTAAGTCATACACGGAATACGCCATCGTACCAATGCTATCCAGCGACGAAGCCATCGAAATAACGCCGTGACGGCTAACGCGGCCATACGTAGGCTTCCAGCCAGAAACGCCACACAAGCTTGATGGTTGGCGAATTGAGCCTCCAGTTTCGGTTGCAAGTGCGAATGGGGCAATGCCGGCACTTACGGCCACCGAAGAGCCACCAGATGAACCACCAGGAATACGATTAACATCCCAAGCATTGCGTGACGGGCCATACGCGGAGGTTTCGGTCGAAGATCCGTGTGCAAACTCGTCAAGGTTGGTTTTACCAATCAAAACAGCACCCTGCTCATTCAACTTCTCAATCACCGTCGCATCATGAGTCGGTACATAGGTATCTAAAATTTTCGAGGAGGCGGTGGTACGAATGCCCTTAGTGCAGAAGAGGTCCTTCGCGGCGTAGGGAATACCTAGGAGAGGAGGGATTGAGTTAGTAGTTTGTAGTGAATAGTTTGTAGCAAGAAGAGAAGAGAGGCGGGTGTCAGCGGCTCTGGCTTGCTCAAGGGCGTGGTCTTCGCAGATGGTGAGATAGGCATTGAGCTGCGGGTTTAAACGTTTAGCACGTTCCAAAAAATACTTCGTCAGCTCAACCGAAGTCACCTGCTTTGTATCAAGCAGCTTGCGCAGTTCAGAAAGTTCTAGGTATTCGTA
>CAZLKS010000062.1:0-2389 GCA_964560145.1 uncultured Candidatus Saccharibacteria bacterium
TGTACGCATCTTGATTAACGATGAGGTCGTTATTGACGGTACGCTGAAGTCGCGTGTTGCACGTTTGGTCGAAGCGGTAATAAAAGCTGCTAATTAATTAAATTTCCCATTGTGTCATTCTCCCTGTTTGTCATCCCGTGCAAAGACACGGGATTCATCCCCAAAAGAGAAGATGGATTCCGGCTCGTAGGCCGGAATGACAGAAAGAATTAGGATGATAGACAAGAAATTTAAAATAAAAAAATATATGAACGATTCAATTGTAGATAAACTGAAGAAAGAGATTGCCGGTGTCAGTGTCGGTGTGAAGCAGGAAATCGTCGGTCGCATTGTTGAAGTTGGTGATGGTATTGCAAAGGCGAGCGGACTTAGCCAGGTGAAGAGCCAAGAAATGCTCAACATCGAAACTGCGCACGGTACTGTTTCCGGTATCGCCTTTAACCTGGAAGAGGATCTCGTGGGTATCATCATTCTTGGTGAGTCTTTGAATGTTAAGGAGGGCGACTTGGTTAAGACCACCGGTCAGATCTTGTCTTTGCGTGTTTCCGAAAAGATGGTTGGTCGTGTCGTTAACCCGCTCGGTGAGCCGGTTGATGGCAAGGGCCCGATTTTTAGCGACGCTGAGACTCCAGATCAGCGCCGTCCGTTGGACTTCTTAGCTCCGGGTGTGCTTCCTCGTAAGTCAGTTACCGTGCCAGTGCACACTGGTATTAAGTCAATTGACGCGATGATTCCAATCGGTCGCGGACAGCGTGAGCTCATCATCGGCGATCGTCAGACGGGTAAGACCGCTATTGCCCTTGATACGATAATCAACCAGAAGCAGGACAAGGGTAACAAACAGCTCATTTGTATCTACGTTGCCATTGGTCAGCGCGAAAGCAAGGTTGCGCGTATCGTTGAGCAGCTCCGCGTCTCTGGCGCGCTTGAATACACCATCGTCGTCTCTGCCCCGGCTTCTAGCCCGGCTGCCTTCTGGTACCTTGCCCCAATGGCCGGTGCCGCAATCGGTGAGTACTTTATGTACAAGGGAGGTGATGCGCTCGTCGTATTTGACGACCTGACCAAGCATGCTATGGCCTACCGTCAGATTTCGCTTTTGCTCCGTCGTCCACCAGGCCGTGAAGCCTTCCCGGGTGACATCTTCTATCTGCACTCTCGCTTGCTGGAACGCTCTGCCCGTTTGTCTGACGCGCTTGGTGGTGGTTCTTTGACGGCTCTGCCAATCATTGAAACCCAGCTTGGTGACGTTTCGGCGTACATTCCGACCAACGTTATTTCCATCACCGACGGTCAGATTTATCTCCAGCCAGAACTCTTCAACCAGGGTATCCGTCCAGCAGTTAACGTCGGTATTTCAGTTTCTCGTGTAGGTTCATCTGCTCAGACCAAGGCAATGAAAAAGGTTGCCGGTAAGCTTCGTCTTGAGATGGCGCAGTTCCGTGAACTTCAGGCCTTCGTGCAGTTTGCCTCTGACTTGGACGAGGGAACTCGTAAGCGTATCAACCGTGGTATCGTGCTCACCGAAATCTTGAAGCAGGGCGAGCTCATGCCACTTCCGTTTGAGCTTGAGGTTCTTTCTATTTATCTTGGTATTAACGGCCACCTTGACGCCACTCCAAAAGAAAAAGTGGGCGAAACGGTAACTGCCTTCTTGGATTACGCCAAAAAGATGCATGAGGCTGATGTTCTAAAGCCAATTCGTGAGGGTAAAGAGCTTAAGGAGGAAATCGTAAAAGCAATTGAAGCCGCAGTTGCGGGATTTAAATCAACGCAGAGGTAAGGTATGGTCTTATCCATATCCTCATTTAGCGACCTAGAAATATGAACAAAAAAATAATACTTATAGTCGGAGGCATTATTTTCCTGGCACTGTCACTAGCTGGCTCTGGTAAGCTTGAGTCGGGATGGGATTCTTTTTCTCGGGTCGGCGTCTGGATTGGTGCCTGTCTATTATTTCTCGGTATTTTTCTGTCTACAAAAAATCATTTTAATTCAATCGCTTTAAATCGTGTAGCGGTTGAAGGGGATGGCTTAAAGGCAAATGAGGGTCGGAAGTGGAAGATTTGGATGCTTGTTGGTGTTGGTTTTATCTTGCTCCCTTTTCTTATTAACAAGATCTTATTCGGATCTAGCGGTAGAGGTGGAGCAGATGCATTCTTTCTTCTTGTTCCAGCTGCCGGTTTATTCGTTTTAATTGGCATTATCCTGGTCATTCACAGTTTTTTTAAGAGGCAATAAATCTTCAATCAAAAAATTAAAAATATGAACAAAAAATTATCAATCATCATCGCAGTCATAGTAGTCGCAGCTGTAGCTGTTGGGTATTTACTGCTTCGTGATTCAGAGAGCAATCACGCCGTTACGCAGAAGGACCCGGTGACCGGAC
>CAZLKS010000063.1:0-2299 GCA_964560145.1 uncultured Candidatus Saccharibacteria bacterium
AAGGTCATTCGCAAGGCGGACGGAAGAACTATCTGCCTGCGTTGCGACTCGCGGTCAAGGGCAAGGGACACAACCGCAAAGACGAAGTGCGTAGGGTGCAAACTCCCCAAGCGGAAAAACACCTACAGCGAAGAACTGGGTGGTTGGCTCTGTGGAGGATGCGCTCGCAAGGTGCGCCTTGCCAAGTGTGCGGACTGCGAAAAAGAAAAACCCGTGGAAAAACGTGATGGCAAGAATCCCATCTGCAAGAACTGCCTGAACGAGCGCAGGCGGGGCGTCTGCCGCGGCGGGTGCAACGCACCTGAGCCGAAACGGCTAACCTATCGGATGGGCAGCAAGCACGTCTGCCTAGCCTGCCATCGCCGAAGAAAGCGGGAGCGCGAAGAGCGGGAATAAGAACACTGCAGGGCGGTGCGAAGTTGCGGAACTGAGCTGTTTTACGCTAGGGTGCTTATAGAACCAAACATATCCCCTTTCCCGAACCCCAGAGGAACCCGTCATGAAATGGCCAACAGAGCTCACGCTCATTCGGCACGACGTCTCCGCCTTCAACGCGATGAAGGCCATCAAGGAGGCAGATCCCCAGCACGTCCGGATGAGAGAACTCTACGACAAGCCGGATCTCTCCAGTGACGAACACAAGGAGCTCCTGCAGTGTGCGCTCTACATCCAGAATCGCTACGGCCTCAAGAAGGTCGGCGACTGGAACACGCCACTCGCCGATACCACAAGTCCGCTTGGGCGTGAAGTGGGTGCGAGGCTCCCCGAGTTCATCGGCCTCCCAGACGTGATCTTCGTTTCCCCCTACATCAGGACACTCGACACGCTCGCGGGACTCCAAGCGGGCTGGCCCGAACTGAAGAAGGTCAAGGTCGTCGAGGAGGAGCGACTTCGCGAGCAGGAGCACGGCCTCGCCATTCTCTTCAACGACTGGCGCGCGTTTCAGACTATCCACCCCGACCAACGACGGCTGAGAGAGGCGGAGGGGCGATACTGGTATCGCTACCCGCAAGGCGAGAACGTTCCCGATGTTCGGGCACGGACACGCTCCCTCATGGCAACATTCACCCGCGAATTCGCAGGCAAGCGGGTCATGTGCGTCACTCACCATCTGGCCGCCCTCGCGGTCAGGGCGAACATGGAGCGCTGGGGTGCCAGCGAGTTCATCCAGACCGATGAGGACAACCCTCCGGTGAACTGCGGCTTCACGATGTACCGAGGGCATCCAGAACTCGGAACTGACGGCCGCCTGGTTCTCAGTTACTACAACAAGAAGCTGTACTAGGTCATACCGCTTCACGCGAAAACCGCCCCGGGGTCCGCAAGGATTCCGGGGCGCAGTCATTAATCGGCCTGCCTGCCGGTAGGTAAGAAGAAGCTCGTTTTACTCGTTTTTGGTCCAGTCTCCAGTTGCGGGATTGTAATCAGCAAGAGTTTCAGTAAAGAAACTTCCGTCTAAATCATCAACGCGAACAACGGTTGAGGAAGAAGAAATTAGCCGAGTGCTGCCAGGGAATTCTCCGGCTCGTTGATAGGTATACATTTTCTTGCCATCAGCACTCACCACTTCGAGCAGGTACACTCCGGTCGGGTCACTGAGCTCTCGCTCCACTACAAAAGCGTCACAGTATTCACGCAGCTTCGAGAGCACCGATTCACGCGAGAGTATTTGCTCGGGAGACTTTTCAAACTGAGACGGGGCGCCACTGTTTTGGTTGGTCATACACACCAGCATACACGAGAACTACTGCATCGCCTATTTCTTATATATCTGATAGCATTACGCTATGCATACGACGTCTGTAAAATTCATTGGCTCATTTGCCGGCACCGAGCCGATTTTAGCTGATGCAATACCGAAGATTGCCCTGATTGGCCGCTCAAATGTCGGCAAATCGAGCCTAATTAACGCCCTAACTGGAAGCGGCATTTCCCGCACCAGCGCGTTGCCGGGGGCAACACAGCAGCTGAATATATTTTTGGTAAACAACAAATACCACCTCGTTGACCTACCGGGATACGGCTTTGCGCGTGGTTCGATTGGTAAGCGAATTCAGATGCGGGACTTGATTAAGGGGTACTTGCTTGATTCTCATTTCGAACAAAAGAAAGTTGTGCTGATTGTCGACGCAAACGTTGGCATGACTGAGCGTGACCTGAGTATGTTTCAGGAATTGATTGATGCGAAAAAAGATATCGTTGTTGTTGCAAGTAAGGTTGATAGAATGACGCAGTCCGAGTACCACCACCAACTCAAGGAGATTGTGCGACAGGCTCACCCCTTCCCCGTCTTCCCTGT
>CAZLKS010000064.1:0-2293 GCA_964560145.1 uncultured Candidatus Saccharibacteria bacterium
TATCATCAAATATCTTCTGCTTCTTATAAGCCTTGGAATCAATCGACGCATTGGTGTTTGGATTTGCGTTCTGGTGGTCATTGGATTCGTGGTGATGACGGGCGCCGAAGCTTCGGTCGTTCGTGCCGCAATCATGGCGACGATTATGCTGCTGGCTGAGCAATCTAGCCGTATGTATTCAGTTCGTAACGCAATCGTTGCGGCAGCGTTTGGGATGGTTATATATAATCCAATCATTCTCGTCTTTGATGTTGGGTTTCAGCTTTCATTTTTGGCGCTCATGGGCATTGTGTATCTGCAGCCGGCGATTGAAAAGTTCCTGAAAATTCCCGACGATGCCGGCGTGTTGGAGTGGCGCAAGAATAGTATTGCTACAATTGCTGCACAGCTCGCCGTACTTCCGATTATTTTGACGAGTTTCGGTGCACTTTCTCCGCTTTCTATTATCACCAACGTTCTATTGCTCAGTTTCATTCCGTACACGATGGGGTTTGGTTTTCTGGTTATCATCGGGTATCTTATCTCGCCCCATCTAGCCTTTATTATTTCGATTCCGGCTAAATTACTTTTACTGTATGAGTTACGGGTTATCGATTTCTTTGCCGCACTGCCTTTTTCATTTCAGGTGGAGCAGGTGCCCTACATCGTAAGCACTTTTTATTATTTAGTTATTATCGCGTTCATCGTGTATGTACAACACTTACGACGAGTATCCACGCTCGAAACTGCCTAACCTTTTTACGAAGTCTAGAAAAACATCCCTTGTCTATTGGTTGTTGGGTGCGTTTGGTTTTGTTGCTGTATTTCTTGGTTCATTTGCCGTGCTTTCGAGTAGCGATGGGTATTTGGAGCTATATTTTCTCAGCGTCGGACAGGGGGACAGTCAACTCATTCAACTTCCTAGCGACATACAGATAGTAATCGACGGTGGTCCCGACGGTAAAAAGCTTTTAGAAAATCTGGAGGCGGTTATGCCAGCGAATGACCGGTACATTGATTTGCTAATCATGACGCATCCGCAGCTTGACCATTTCGGGGGATTTATTGAGCTACTCAAAAAATATGAAGTCGGTGCTTTTGTGGGGACGATGCGCAAGGGAGAGATTGCGGCTTATGATGAGTTGCGATTACAGATTGAAAAGCGCGGAGTTCCTTATATTCAGCTCATGGCTGGCGATAGCATTGCGGTTGGTGAGGCACGGCTGCGTATTCTTTCGCCAAACAAGAGCGATATTCTGAGTTCGGAGCTGAATGATACGTGTATAGTTGCGCTGCTTGATACGCCCACACTCAAGGCGTTGTATCTTGGTGACGTCGACGCACACACTGAAGAGGACATTGTTCGAAGGTATGGATTCACGGTTGACGTACTCAAGGTCGCGCATCATGGCTCGCGATTCTCATCGAGTGAATATTTTTTGAATAAGATAAAGCCAAAGCTCGCGGTCATTGGTGTTGGTAAGAATACCTACGGGCATCCCACAAAGGCGGCGCTTGATAGGCTCGAGAAAAGTGGTGCGAAAGTCTTGCGTACCGACGAGCAGGGAATCATCAAGATAGTTGGCGGTGAGAATTTGAAGGCATTCGGATTGCGATAATTTTGGAATTATAGTATACCTATTCTATCCTCGGCCGAAGCTGAGGCATTCTTGTTTGCCCGCAGAATGCGGGAGAAGTAGGGTCTATGGCTCAGCAGCCGTCCAGTCGCGTGATGCCTTCGGAACGCGAGTTCGCGTTCGTCGTGACACTGTTCGGTGACGAACGTGCGAATCGTGTCAATCCCACGCATCGGGAACGCCTCGGCGAACGCGTTCGGCAGGCCATGTCCGCATTGCCGGCTGCCCGGCGCGACGTCCTGGTCCGCTGGTACGGTCTCGACGGTGAAGGCGCGCTCAAGGCCGCCGGCTCTGTGGCCGACCGGCTCGACATGTCGGAAGACGACGTCGTGAAGCGTCACGATGCTGGAGTTCAGAGCGTCAAGGACGCCATCCTCGCATCCTTCCCCGAGCTCGAAGAGTGCAACCCGGCCTGCCTCATGTAGGCAACTCGCACATCGTTTCGTCCCGCACGTGGCACAAGCTGCGTGCGGGATTCATCTTTTTAGTCCTATCTTACGGTGTTAATTTACATACGTCAGCAAAAACGCTAGTATTAATCCAAATGTATATGGTTCACTTTCGCCCTATTTTTAATATCAGCGATACATTGGCGAATCGGAATACTCCGATCCGCCTACCTGTTAACTGATTACTAATTAACTTGATTATCTATATGCGCATTCTTACTTCTGAAA
>CAZLKS010000065.1:0-2220 GCA_964560145.1 uncultured Candidatus Saccharibacteria bacterium
GCGCTTGCAGAGCATTGATTTGCGCCATCAGGGTCGCAACATCCATAGTCTGGGCCGAAGCTACACCGGAGAGGGGAATAGTTAGGCTGATTGCCAGGGCGGCACCAGCGATTCGTTTAGTGAGGGGACTCATGCATTGATAATGTAAGATTATTTATAATAGAAACAATACTTTTAATAGTACTACACTTGCGATAGTACTACAGGGGAGAGATTAATGCAAGTGAGTTGCAAAAGCTCATAGACTAATTGTTGTCAAAGATTGACAACAAAAAGCAGGTAGGCTAGGTTCAGAGAATAACAGTAATTATTATTAACTACCTATGATTGAAAGGGAGATTAAATTTTCAGTTAGTCAGGAGTCTGCTTGCTCTATAAAGGAAAAGGTTCAAAAGATTGGCGGTATTCTTGTGTGTCCACGTACGCGGGAACTAAATACGATATATGACGATTATACTGGCTCGATAAGTGGTCAGCGTGGGCGACTTTGTTTACAGAGCGGATCAAATTATTCGCTTTCGTATGAGCGAGCACTATCGCAGCAGGGAGTGCGGCAGGATTTAGTATTGGCAACAAAGGTGGGAAGTATGTTGGAGATGAAGAAGATTCTACTTCGGATAGGATTCAGGCCGGTCGGTACATATGTGCGTCATCGTACGACGTGGGAGGTCTCTGGTGCTCGAGTTTCTCTCTGTGAATTTCTATTCGGTACCTACCTAGAAGTTTCCGGTGAAACGCAGCAGCTATTTAAAGTGATAGAGAAGTTCGGTTTTGCGCTGCGCGATGGCATTACGGCTTCCTATGACGAGCTGTACCGGGCTCATAGAATGCACAAGATAGCTACTCCTCGAAGGTAGAAAAAGCGGGCACCCCGATGTTTATCGGAGTACCCGCGTGCGTTTGCGCTCTTGGTTAGACAACGTCGATGAAGTGCGTATCGTCGTGGGGGAGCCCCAGGACGGCACGATTCAAGTCATGGCAGCGAACCGGTCGACTCGAAAGCCGGCCGATTTCGCCGAACAGCTTGCGTGTCTGCGCGCGGCAGAAGTCCGAGAACTCCTGCGCGCGTTCCGGTGCGATGGATGCCCACTCCACTGGTTTACCGTAGGGGAGGATGTAGGGTGCTCCCAGATTTTCCATCAAGGCGTGACCCACGGACCGGCCTGATAGTGGCACGCCGGGATAAAAGTCACGTTCGCAGACCTCATCAGTCACTGCTTCGTATTCACGAACACAGTGAACTGGCACGAATTGTTGGATGCGGCGAATGCCATCGCCAATGCCGATACCAGCAACGACCGCTTTCACCCGGACCCCGTGTTCTTCGAGCTTGGGGAGTAGGTCAACAATCAGTCCACCGGTGAAGATGACGTCGTCCACTAGCACGGCATCACCAACGTGCTGAGACCGTAGACGAAGTAGTTGTGCTGCTTGCGACTGTGTGCCTGCACGGTGATGAATGCCAATGTCGTTAAGCTGTCCGTCCACCCAGCGCGACAGGTCCAGTCGAAGTTCTGGAGGTGCCTGTAGGTAAGTGCGGTCGAGTGTGATAGCCGGAAGACTGAGCTCGTCTACGAGCCGATGAAGGCCTTGGGAGAGCTCGTCTTCGGTTACGATTTCGACGTTGGTGCCTTGTGGCAGCACCTGCTCGAGCTTCTGCCGCAGCTCGCGCTGCAGCAGGGCGAAGAATTCAGTCGGTGGGAGTGTGAACCCCCGCGCCGCTGCCCACGGAGTGAGCAGCATTTGA
The DNA here is from genome assembly GCA_964560145.1 of uncultured Candidatus Saccharibacteria bacterium. Taxonomy (GTDB): domain Bacteria; phylum Patescibacteriota; class Minisyncoccia; order UBA6257; family 1-14-0-10-44-23; genus JAHFLF01. The sequence goes on from CAZLKS010000065.1 coordinate 1,748, forward strand.
ATGTCAGCCGAAACGACGTAGGGAAGCGACATGGAGAGTCTCCTTGTGGTTATCGGGAGAAGATATCCCGGAAGTTGATCTCGCGAGTCTTACGGCACCGTGTGCTGGCATATGTCGGTGAGTCTGCCAGAGTCACATCGGTCTTGTTGAGTAGCAGCGACTGAATGTCTCATTACTATTTGTGACCGACAGGAAGTTCGTCTCACATGTTTCACCTCGGTTGTTAAAGTGCCCTTCGTTGGAAAAGAAACGATCCCTTCCAAGAAGGGAGCGAGTGTGTTTATAAAAACCACAACCAATCCCTTCTTATAAAGGTTGGTTGATATGATGCAGAGCGCCTTTCATTGCGAGTTGTACGGCCTGCTTGGGATTTTTCGCTGAGAGAATTTTCAGGCGTTTGCGGCCATCGAGGAAAGTTCCGGCAAGCTTATCGCTCCAGCCGCCTGTGTTTTTCATAACCACTACAGGAATGC
>CAZLKS010000066.1:0-2169 GCA_964560145.1 uncultured Candidatus Saccharibacteria bacterium
GGTGGCGAAGCTGGTTGAGTTTCCGCACCTCAGCAATCTGCTTTTGTGTGAAGACGCTATCTTGCGGGTCTGCCTCGCGCCCTTTCGGCCCGATTTTAAACAAACGAGCCGGCTCACCTTTCGGTTGCTCGTCGTTCCCTTCTGGATATTGAGGAAACCGCCCCTCGATGATTTTTCCTTCGCTCATACATTGAGTATAGCAGGTGTAACCAAGCAGAATCTTACCGCCACTGGTCATCGCCCGGAAAGAGCTTCTCTTGTATGAATTGTAGAATGGCGGGATAACTCCTAATCTTGTCGCGGTCATGTTCCGCTGCTAGACGAGCATTTCTCAGGTCGCCTTTTCTTAGCCAACGCACAACTTCACGAACACAGGCAACCCCGCGGCCACCATTTTCGGATGCCTGCATGGTATCGAGCGCATCCGCAATCCCAAGCACCTCCTCCGCTATCTGATTATCTTCAGGGGTTTTCTCCATATTTGGATTATATCAGGATGTAACCCAAAAGTCCCCCGTTTCGCGGCTCTGACCATTCGCTATAGGCTATAAGCCGTATGCTGCTTGTAGGGTCGCGTCGTGGATAGATTGAGAACCTTTATCCGATTTTAATAAGAACTAGAAATACAATAGCCGCCAAAATAAATAACACCTTCTGACGTGTAAGCTTCTCATTAAAAAGCTTCCAGGCCACAATCGAGCTTACTAATATATAGAAAGTATTAATTGTATATACTAATGAAAACGGCCCGGTCGAAAGTGCTCTCACCATGGCCACAGTTCCAGTAAAGGTTAGGGTGCCAGCAAGAGCAGACCACAGTATGAATTTTCCATCTATTTTTCTTTCAACCAATCGATTATTCTTAGCTATCAATAGAATGAACACGGAAGCAACGGTGGCAAAAAATAATTGCCAAAAGATGTAATCGCCCGCTACACCGGATATCGAGCCAGACTTTTGGATAAATTTGATGAAGGTCGAGAGCAGAATAATACCTGTTGCAATGGGTACCAAGCCATTATTCAGAGTTATGTGCTTGTTGGTATGATTATAGAAACCAATGAGCAGGAATGTTCCGATAAGTGCAGTAACTTGTAAAACTGAAAGAATGTCATTAAAAAAGAAAATACCGATAATCACGACGAGAGCATGCGAACCGAGGCTGGTTATCGGGAAGGATTCACTTGTATCAAGTCTCTTAAGTATTGCCATCGTCAGAAGCACATACAATGCATTCCCGACTCCCCACAGGAAGCCGAAAAGCATTGTGTGTGCATCAAAAGATATCTGCTCTTTAAAGAATACAAAACTCAAAATTGAGGCCGCTGTAAAACTGAGGACTGAGTAGGCAAATTTGTTGTAGCCCTTTGCTGCAGGAACCTTGAATAAGGCTTGCATGCCACCAAAGGCAAACATAGCGATAATCGAATTAAGAAACCAGGAATTCATAGAATAAAGTATAACCCGTCATGGACAGGGTTAGAACCTTGGGGTCACGTCGTAGATGATGTTATTTATCCTGAGCCCGCCGAAGGAGGACTGTTTTTGAGAGGAGAAGCGATATGAGTGTCTATATTCCTGACTTTAGAAAACTTGCCACTTAATAAGTACGATGCATACAACGATCAGCAGACTGAAAATCAGTAGGGGGACAATTTTTTTCCACCCGAAAGCTTTATCGGCGCGTGCCTTTCTAGCTGTCACGAGGAGAGCGAAAATAAGTCCGATGACACATAAGACTGGTACAGCGAAAAGGGCAACATAAAAGATTTGAAAGACATCCATATGTATAAAGTATATCAGGCTGGAACCCCAAAGTCCCCCGTTTCGCGGTTCTGACTATTTGCCATAGGCCATAAGCCATATGCTGCTTGTAGGGTGCCTAACGAGGATCGAACTCGTGTAACCGCTGCCACAGAGCGGCGCTCTACCACTGAGCTATAGGCACCATTGATTGAACTACTATAAATGAAAGTTGCGAAAAAGGAAAGTGGTGACCGGCTTGAATAAACGCGCCGAGTTTAGTATTCTATGGAGACGCTTTGCAATCAAACAAAGTAATGCCGGGCTAGCTCATCGGTAGAGCGCTGCCCTGAAGAGGCAGGCGTGCCCAGTTCGACTCTGGGGCCCGGCACACATTCGACTCGCCAGCTCGCTCAGTGCGAGTTG
>CAZLKS010000067.1:0-1992 GCA_964560145.1 uncultured Candidatus Saccharibacteria bacterium
GGATAGCGGTCGGGGGTTCGCTCTATAACCAACTTACGCATGTACTCGGCCGAGGTCATGCCGTTTGGCGTGTCGAATTTCGGCAGGAGGATTTTGCCTAGCTCAAGCTTGAAATTGCACTGCTCGGCGATAACGGCAGTGTTTTGAATGGCTTCGGGTAGATCGGCAAAAGTCTTTTCCATCTGCTCGCCAGTCATGAAAGAGAAGTCGTCGGTGAGGGTAAACTTCTTCGGGTCATTGACCGATTTGCCAGTTTGAATCGCGAGCAAGATGTCGTGAACGTCTTTGTCTTCAGAGTTCAGGTAGTGGCTATCCTGCGTTGCAACCAGCGGTGCTCCGGTTTTCTTGGATAGAGAAATGAGGTGCGGATTAACTTTTTCAATGTCGGCAATTTTCGGATGGCGGCCGATTTCGATAAAGAAATTTTCTTTGCCAAAGATATCCTGATACTCGTAAATGAGCTTTTCGGCGGCCTCGAGCTGGTTTTTTAAAATGAGCTGAGATAATTCACCACCCAAACAAGCCGAGGTGGCAATCAAACCTTCGTGACGGGCGCGAAGCATCGCTTTGTCCATTCGCGGCTTATAATAGAAGCCCTCAATCCATGAATCGGTGACGAGCTGCAGCAGGTTTTTCCAGCCAGTCTCGTTTTTGACGAGCAACAAGAGGTGGTAGTACTTTTCTTCGCCTACGCCGACGCTCTTTTCTTTATGGTCGCCGGGAGCGATATAGGCCTCAACGCCCATAATCGGTTTAATACCGGCCTTGGTGCATTCTTTATAAAATTCAACGGCACCATACAGGTTACCGTGGTCGGTGATTGCAACGGAGGTCATGCCGCTTTCTTTCGCCTTGGCGACAAGGTCTGGAATCTTACTCATTCCGTCGAGTAGGCTGTAGTGGGTGTGGGTGTGGAGATGGACGAAGGGTGAGGGCATACGGGAAGTTTATAGTTGATAGTGAGTAGTGAGTGGCGAGGGTACGTAACGAGTAATCGCGAACAATTATGAGTAATCGCTAACAATGCGAATTGGGAACGGGTAATAATGCGAATGGGGACGGGGGATTTTACTCTCTTCTGTCATCCCGTGCTACGACACGGGATCCATCTTGGTACTCCACTGGGGAGAGAATGGATTCCGGATGAGCCTGCTTGTCCGTTAGGCAGGTACTCCGGAATGACAAACCAGGAAATGAGGGGACGGGGGAAAAATAAAAACATCCGGACGAGCGAGATGTTTGGAATATGTTTCTATATATATTGATGCATACATTTAATTTTAGCCTAGCCTAGAGTCGGAAAAGCTAACGTAATTAGTATACCGCATGCTTTTGCGCTGGGGAAGCGGACCGCCAGAATGCTGTAATACTAGCTTCGTCCTGGCGGCTACACAGTATGAAAAGTTCCATTCGCATTATTCTTGTTATTTTGCTTTCTGCACATATTCTGGTTGGTCCAGAGATGACGTTTGCGCAAACGGCACCGACTACTCAACTTCCTGCCATCACCGCCGTATCTGGTCCACGCATCTTGCAAACAAACCAAAGCGGAACGTGGAGCGTTTCCGCCAATGGTAACCTGGGCGATAGACTCACTTACGGTGTGCACTGGGGAGATGAGATTTCTTCGGATAGTCTTGTCACCATGGTGCCATCGCCGAATGCGTTGGATGTGACTTTTTCGCACTCGTACAAAAACGACGGAGCCTATAAAGCAACTTTTATTGTGACCAATCAAATGGGCGCCGGTACTGCTACTGATGTGGAATTTCGTGTTACTGGTTTTCCTCAGACGAGTCCGCTTCTCGACGCACTTTCGACGGGCTATGGCTCAATTGGAACCTTTGTGACGGTGTACGGTTCCGGATTTTCCGCGACTGGCAACCTCGTTTATTTCGATGACTACGGTGCGATGATGAATGTTAATTCATACGATGGTCACACTTTGTATTTCGTTGTGCCACAGTACATCGGTCCAGCTTGCAATCCCAA
>CAZLKS010000068.1:0-1893 GCA_964560145.1 uncultured Candidatus Saccharibacteria bacterium
CTTCTCAAAACCAGCAAGACCTACAAAAAACTCTACGAACTCCAGTTCGGAGATTGATACTATTCTCCGAGGGGGGCGTAGCCGAAGGGATATGGGATTCAGTATTTGAAAATGGATTGCTTCGAGTACTCGCAATGACAGCGGGGGGGGCGGAATGGGCGACCTACAAGAGAATCCCTCACCGCTATTGCGCCCCCTCCCTTCGGCAAGCTCAGGACAAGACCCTTTGGGGAAGGGAGGATACTACAGAGTGCCGAGGTCTAGGGTCTGCGTGACGCCCGCGGCTTCAACAAATTCAGGTACGTGACTAACTAAGATAAGTGCGCCTTCATAACGCTTCAGGGCAGCGGCGATGACCGGGATGTGGCGGAAGTTGATATGGTTTGTCGGCTCGTCCATGATGAGCAGTCCTGGCTTCTGCAAAACGAATCGGGCGAAACAGAGCAGCCCCTTTTGTCCTTCAGACAATGAACCGATTTTATTATTCAGGAGCTCTGCGGTCAAAAAGAAACGTGCCGCAGTTGAACGAAGCTGGTGTTCACTGATACCCTCGTGAGCAACCTCGGCAAGCGATTTATACACCGTCATGGCTCGGTCGAGTCCAGAAAAATCCTGGCGGTAATAAGCAACATTCACCCCTTTCGTAATTGTTGCGCCCTTAGCAGTGCCATGCGCCAAGGCTTCAAGCAGCGTGCTCTTGCCGATACCATTGGGCCCGGCAATAAGTAATTTATCGCCGCGACGCACAACGACGTTCACTTTTTTGGTTTGCGGTTTTTCGGTGTGCATCAGCGTAACACTCGTGAGCGTAACAACTGGACCACCCTGTGTGAGCTCTAAACCATCCACCTCTTGGGCAGGAATGCCGAAGTCATTAATCGTCCGGTCCTCTTCTCGGGTCTCTACTACCTCGACCTCAAGCTCTTCAATTGCCTCGCGCATTTTACGAGCGACATCACGCATGTGTCCACCTTTTTGTGCAAAGAAATTGAATTGCTCTTTACGATTAGCGATATCACGAGCCAATCGTGCGTTCTCACGACGTTCACGTTCAATACGGGCACTGATTTCTTTAATCACGTCGTGATAGTTACCGACATACGACTCAAGTTTGTGCGTAAACACATCAAGATACAAAACACCGTGCGTGAAAGCGTTCAAGAAATTTGCGTCGTGAGAAATGACGATGCAGGTTTTCGGGTACTCAACCAAGAACTGAGTTAAGTGAGCAATGCCCTGCTTGTCGAGGTTGTTCGTCGGCTCATCGAGCAAAAGAATGTCCGGCTTTTGAATCAAAGCGAATGCCAAAAGCAAACGTGCCTGCTGGCCGCCGGAGAATGTTGCTATCTTGCGCGTGAGCGGCGCCTTCAAGTGGACGACCTCCAACACCTCAGCAATCAATGGGTCAAGATTATAGACCTTCCGATTAAAAGCACTCTCAAAATATTCACGAACGGTCATTTCGCGTTGCACCGGAGTAATCACCTGCTTAGCGATAGCAACCGTTGAGCCTTTGCGAATGTGTATCTCCCCCTCTTCAACCTCTTGGTCGCCAGTGATAAGAGAGAAAAGAGTACTCTTACCCGCTCCGTTCTGACCCATTAAGGTAAACTTAATTCCTTCGCGAAGCGCAAAATTCACCTCCTCAAGAATTGGGTGATTGTGTCCGTAATTAAAGCTGACGCCGTTAAAGCGAAGTACCACCTCGCCATTCATTTTCATGTTTGCCATTGTATTAAACGAAAAACTGGCTTTGCCAGATGTCTACATAATATACACTTTTTTCGCTTCCGTCAAAGATTACCCGCCTCGGCTCAACAGTAAAGAAAATGAGTAGTCCGCTGTGCTTTCTGGCCGAGTCGCGATATAGTATGCATATATGATGTCATTTAT
>CAZLKS010000069.1:0-1850 GCA_964560145.1 uncultured Candidatus Saccharibacteria bacterium
CGGGAAATCGTCACCTATCTCCACCCGAAAATGGAGCCTATCATGGCCCACACCTTCGGCATCGGTATTTACCAGGAGCAGATGATGCGTATTGCTTCAGACCTCGCCGGTTACACTCTGGCCGAAGCTGACACACTCCGAAAAGCTATCGGTAAGAAGATTAAGAAGCTTCTCGATGAACAGGAAATCAAACTCATCGCCGGCATGATTAAAAACGGCATCCCCGAAAAAATTGCCCGTGCCATTTGGGAACTCTTCCCTCCATTCGCTCGCTACGGTTTTAACCGCTCCCATGCTGCATGTTACGCCATGATTGCCTATCGCACCGCCTACCTCAAAGCTCACTACCCGACCGAGTTCATGTCTGCACTTCTCAATTCCGAAAGCAGCGACATCGAGCGCATCAGCTTCCTCATTGGCGAGTGCAAAAAAATGAATGTACAAGTGCTACCACCTGACATCAATAAGAGTGCACAAAAGTTCGCACCAGAGGGCAACAATATCCGTTTCGGACTCGATGCTATCAAAAACGTCGGCTCAAATATCGTGGCGGCAATTATTGAAACGCGCGAACGCGGTGGCGACTTTGCCAACTTCCCCGACCTACTCTCCCGCGTACAGCACAAGGACTTAAACAAGAAGTCACTCGATTCTCTGACAAAGTGTGGCGCCCTCGACAGCTTCGGAATCGAACGCAATACCATCATTCAAAACCTTGACGAAATAACCAAGTTTGCCCAAGCAGCCCGCAAGTCCTCACCAGCGAATCAAAGCACGGGTCTTTTTGGTGCCAGCTTCGTTTCCACTGCGGCACCAAAAGCTCTCCAACTGAAACCCGCCGAGCCAGCAACAAAAAAGGATAAGTTGTCCTGGGAAAAGGAGTTACTCGGCCTCTACGTCAGCGATCACCCGCTGACCGTCGCTAATGAAAATGGAGCCGTCACCGCCCTCAAGCCAACTCGTATTAAAGATATGCTCGTCGAAAAGTCCGCCATCAAGAGCTACCGCATCTGCGGCATGGTTGCGAGCGTGAAGTCCATCATCACCAAAACCGGTAAACCAATGTGTTTTGCTAAAGTCGAAGACCAGAGCGGCTCGGTTGAAGTCGTCGTCTTCTCCGACACCTACACCAAGTATCAGACCTGCTGGAAGGACGGCGCCATCCTCGTCATCGTCGGCAAACTAAACTTCCGCAACGGCGAAACCAGCCTGCTAGCTGACCAAGTAAAAGAGATTGTTTAAACAGGCCGGCGAAAACTCAGCTGGTCAAAGAAAGAAATTCCTAGTATTATCGACATATGAGCAGACGCCTCCTTACCACGACTACGACGACTACAACGCCCAACTGACCGCTGGACCTCTTTTGTTATCGACAAAACGCCCAGCCCTCAGCTGGGCGTTTTGATTGAAGAAAGAACGGTTACCATATACACTTAACTTGCTTGCCTCTATAAATAAACATATGCAAAACCTCGACCACATTCGCCACTCGCTCGCCCATTTACTCGCTGCAGCGGTTTTAAAGAAATGGCCGGACACCAAACTTGGCATCGGACCGGTTATTGAAAACGGTTTTTATTACGATTTCCAGTTCAGCACACCCATTAGCGATGCTGACTTAAAAGACCTAGAGAAGCAGATGCGTAAATTCGTTGGTGGCAAGCTCGCTTTTACTGGCACCGAAATGACTGCCGATGAATTGAAGCTGAAATACGCATCTCAACCATTCAAGCTCGACCTTATCAGCGAATATGCCGGTGAAGGCCGTAAGCTAACCAGCTACAAAACCGGTGAGATTTTTGAAGACCTCTGCCGTGGTGGACACGTTGAAAACACCTCCGAAATTGACC
>CAZLKS010000070.1:0-1765 GCA_964560145.1 uncultured Candidatus Saccharibacteria bacterium
CTCTAAAAGCTCGATGGGGACGGCAAAACCTTTTCGTTCTGACACCATCTCGTAACGGACATCCGAGCGGTGGATTTGATCAGCGCACCATGTTACAGGCTCGCCTTCTTCGACTTGCAACCAAATTGTGAATGGGGTACTCATGTTATCCTCCTGATACTAATGCTGACAATGCTTCCGACTCTTCGGCAACACCGAAAATCTTGACTGCTGCAACTACGTGACCGACATAGCCGTCTGCTGGCTTGTATTTATCGGTGGCGATCTGCATTGCTATCCGCCGCGCGGACTCCTCGTCTTTGCAGAGAAGAAGATTTACGCCACTTACTACTTCCACTCTCTCATCCTCACAAAATTTAATTGCCGAAAAAGAAGCTGCATACTCTGCGCGACTTGTCACCGTGAGGCTTGCTGCTATCAGGGACGCGCCGTTTGTGTGTTCACTGTTGCTCATGGGGCTCCTTTTGCTTTTGGTCTTGCCGTTAACTCTGTTCTTTCTTCTCGGTGCTTTCTTTCCGTCACCCATATACTTATCAGCCCAATTGTCAGAGGGACGGCCCCAAATGCTATCAATCCGCTTGCCAGTCCCCACTTCGCACCAATGCCGATTGCGATCAAGAGTGAGCCTCCCCAGTATCCAACAAAGATTAAAGGGTTGAACTTTTTATCCATCTTGCTCCTTTTGCAACGCACTTGCCATCTGGCGCAAAATATCGCGCCAGGTTTCGGTCTTCTCAATTAAGCCTTGAATGCGCTCCTTATCTTCTGGCTCTGACAATGGGTGCTCATCCGCCGCGGTCTTGACGTAGCTGATCGCCACGATCATGGCGGATATCAACTCATTGCAATTGTCGCTGGATAGCTTGAGCGTGACTTCATCGCTGTCGGTCGGCTCGGCAGCTTCATTTGAGAATACCGCGGAGATTGCATTCAAAAGGGAATCCAGAAAGATGACAGCCCACGCGAATGCTAGACCGCGCTGCCATCCGCTAACGATGGCGATGGCAATGGCAATGATGATTGTGTGTCCCCATAGCCGGTGAAATGTTAGTAGCTTTGTTTTTACGTTCATCTGTTTTGGTTGGATATACTATATATATAATGTCACGTTTCGCTCGTAGGTGCAGTGAACGTGTGCGTGTAGGTGCCATCCCCGTTCGCCATCGTTTCCATCGAGAATTGAAACCCAAGCTCGGCAAGGATTTTCAGGAATGGAAGTTGTTTGACTGGGTATGGCGATGTGTGAAGCTCGAAAATAAACCCACGCCCCGCTATCTTGCATTTCGCTGGCTTTTTGCGCCAATCGGCGCGTCGCGGTTTTCTGTGTCTCATTGGTTATTCTCCTATCCCCTCGATCAAAACGGGATTGCCTCCTCATCAACAATCTTTCCGCCAGGGTCAGCCGCACCACCCGCACCTTCTGCCGCCCCCGCTCCTGAACCGCTCAAGAACTTCACTTGGTCGGCGGTCACTTCTAGCGACGCGGAAATCTGACCATCGCGATTAGTGAAGCCACTCGCCTTGACGCTGCCTGTTACTAAGACCATCTTGCCCTTGCTCAAATACTGAGCGCAGACCTCAGCGTGTTTTCGCCAGACAGTGACGCGGTGCCATGTGGTTTCTGTTTGCTTCTGCCCTTGGTCATTATTCCACGCTCGATCTGTGGCGACGTTGAAAGAGCAGACGGGCACGCCCGCAGGCGTGTAACGCAATTCTGGGTCAGCACCGAGCCGACCGATGATTGTGAGTTGTTGGTACATAGACT
>CAZLKS010000071.1:0-1616 GCA_964560145.1 uncultured Candidatus Saccharibacteria bacterium
GTTTCAGCCTTTGTGCGATGATCTTTCACCATCTTATAGGGATGTAGCACATAGGAACGAATCTGGCTGCCGAAGTCCGGTTTTGCATGAGTACGCAAATCAGACAACGTTGCTTTTTGGTAAAGTGACTGCATATGAATCAGTTTGCTCTTAAGAGCAATCATCGCCTTCTCTTTGTTTTGCAGTTGACCGCGTTCTTCGCGACACGTGACCGCAATACCACTTGGTAAGTGGACGATGCGAACAGCCGTTTCGCGACGATTCACGTTTTGACCACCAGGACCGCCAGCACGTGCTGTTTCCACGCGTAAATCCCCCGGAGGAATATCCAGCGTTCGAGCGAGTTCTGGCAGAATCGGAATAATCTCAACAAGGGCGAATGACGTGTGACGTAGCTTTTTAGCATCGAACGGCGAAATGCGAACCAAGCGATGAACGCCAGCTTCTTTTTTCAGAAGCCCATACACGTACTCCCCTTTAAGCTCAATGGTATTGTCATCAATCTGGCTCACCTTCCAGCCCTGCGCTCCTCCGAACCGCGCATACATAGTCAGTAGCATCTGCGCCCAATCTTTTGCATCATCGCCGCCAGTTCCGGCAGTAACAGTAACGTGAACACTCCCCTTGTCGTAAGGGCCGCTAAATTTTGCGATAAGTTCTGGTGTTAGTTCCATACAAGAAACTCTAGCAGACTTTATCAGGCCGGCCAAACTGATGACGCCAGAGTCCATCACAAATATGAGCGAATGCTTTTTGCGACAATCCGCAGATTAGTTACATCAAATGAGCCGAAGGTGGGAATCGAACCCACGTCTCTACTTTACGAAAGTAGCGTTCTGCCACTGAACTATATCGGCAACCAACCGCATTACTTTGCCATATTCCGCGAAAATAATCTACCCTCTCGGGCTCTTTTGCTGATTACCCTATTTTTCCTTCCGTTACCCCTATTAAGCCCGGCATACGTTGGACTCAAAGAATCACAATTCGGGCATACTAATCGCAAATTGCTTTCGATATTATTCTTCCAGTTTCCATCGACGTGGTCAGCTACTAAAGGAACTTTTCCTGTCTTAGGATTTACTTGAGCCCAACCACACAGGCAGCACCGATCGTGAAACTTAATACGAAGATAGTGCTTAATATAAGCCGAAACTATACCTAACCCCTGCAAGCCGCTCTGCTCACCATTTTTCCATCTCTGTACGTTCTCTCGAAACTCAAACTCACGCTGACAAGCATTACTACAATACTTTGCATTCCAACGCTCACCTTCTTTACTGCAAAGCAGACATCGTATTCTTATCTTTCTTCTAGACATACCACCAGCATACACACTTTAAAAAATAACTCTGAAAGAGTTATACACAGTTGAACTTCTACATCATATTCCCTTAATATCTTGCAATAAAGAGTGAGGAGCCATAGAATGGAATTACGGTGGTAATGAGCTGTGGTAGCTAGGCTGCCCGCTCGTGGCTAGCACCTAGGTAGTCTCCAGAAGTTGAAAGCCTGGCACACCGCGGCAACGCGGTTCCGCTCCCTTGTTGGGGGTGGATGGGGTCTCGCACAAGAGACCTGCAATATGCATGAGGACGACGTTCGTCTCTCGCCTC